>JABDIP010000162.1 GCA_013003675.1 Inquilinus sp. | reverse complement strand
GTCCCGAGGACGGTTTCTCCACACCGGTGAGGATCTTGATGAGGGTCGATTTGCCGGCGCCGTTATCGCCGATCAGGCCGACGATCTCATTCCTGCCGATTTCGAGATTGGTGTCTTTCAGCGCGACAACATTGCCATAGCGCTTGCCGATATTCTCCATCCGAAGGGCGGGCGAGGCGTGCATGCCTTGCGCGGCATTCATCCCGGTGCGACCCTCCCACGGGTGCGGCCCGAACGTCTCGGCGGGCCGGCTGGATACCGCATCCGGTCGTTGCCGGCGCGGCGATCGGGACGTTGTGCGCCCGACGATCGATACTGCGATAGGGCGATAGTATCGGGCCGGCGCCGGTTTCGCGTCAAGCGCCGCCCCGGGGCCGGTACCGGGGCGGCCGGTCTTGTTCAGGGAGGAATCGATGAGCGACAGGCGCTTGGCCGATGCCGATGTCGCGGCGTTCGAGCGCGACGGGTACGTCTTCAAGCGGGGCCTATTCGACGCCGGCGAGGTGGCGCTGATGCAGCGCGCCATCGCCGAGGACGCGGCGATCCGCGAGAATTTGGTGGCGCTGCTGGACGCCGCGGGGGGATCCACCGAGCTCGCCTTGTGGAACCATCCGGGCGACGACGTCTTCGGCGCCGTCGCCCGCTCCGAGCGCGTGGTGAGCGCCATGCAGCGACTGCTGGGCGGCGAGATCTATCACTACCATTCGAAGCTGACCATGAAGGCGCCGAAGACCGGCGGCGCGTGGAACTGGCATCAGGATTACGGCTACTGGTACCAGAACGGCTGCCTGTTCCCGGACCTGGCCAGCGCGATGATCGCCATCGATCCGTCGACCCGGGAAAATGGCTGCCTGCAGGTCGTCAAGGGTTCGCACCGGCTGGGCCGCATCGAGCACCTGCGGGTCGGCGGACAGACCTCCGCCGACCCGGAACGCATGGACCCCATCCTGGCGCGCCTGGAGCTGCTGCATTGCGAGATGGCGCCGGGCGACGCGTTGTTCTTCCACTGCAACACCCTGCACGCCTCCTCGCCGAACACGTCCGACAAGCCGCGCAACGTGCTGATCTGCTGCTACAACGCGGCGTCCAACGACCCGTACAAGGAGCACCATCACCCGCGTTACACCAAGCTGACCCCGCTCGCCGACGACCAGGTGATCCGGGCGCGGATCGGCCGCTCGGACCGCGATACCGCATTCTACGACCCGGCCGACGACCAGACCGTGACGGCGGGCAAGAAGACTTGAATCAACGGGTCAGACTCACTGCTGTCTCATAAAGTTTCGAAGAACCAGCGCTGTTGATCTTTTGATCCCCGGCGAGCGGGCCGAACGACAGCGCGACGAACTGGTTCCAGCGCGTCATCACGCGCAGCTTGCGGCCTTTGTGATGATCTGCGCCGAGGGTGTCGAGTTCGTATCGCGGGACCAGTTTCAAGACCTGGCCGAACACGGTAGACTGCCTTCCCAGGGCTTGGTTCTCCTTTGTGAATCAATGTGTTGTTGGCACAGCCATTGTATCACAAAGCACTCAGAACCAAGCCTTACCCTTGCCGTTTGTGGGACAGCAGTGGGCCTGACCACTGTGATCGTCGCTACCGGCCGGCGCCATCGAGGCTTCGGATGGCGCGTAGTTCGGGGAACCAGCGCGCCCAGAGTCCTGCGACCGCCATCGTTCCGATGCCGCCGAAGGTAACGGCGAACACGGCGCCGGTCCAAGCCGCCATCACCCCGGCGCGGAATTCGCCGAGCTCGTTGGAGGCGCCGATGAACACCATGTTGACGGCGTTGACCCGGCCGCGCACCTCGTCGGGGGTCCAGACCTGGATCAGCGTTTCGCGGACATAGACGCTGACCATGTCGGTGGCGCCCACCAGCACCAGGGCGATGATGGAGAGCCAGACGACGCTTGAGAGGCCGAACACCGCGGTCGAAAATCCGAAAGCGGCGACGAAGACGAATAGAACCGTGCCGGCGCGATCGCGGATCGGACGGCTTGCGAGGTACAGGGCGACGGAAATCGCGCCGACCCCGGGGGCGGCACGCAGCATCCCCAATCCCCATGGGCCCAGTTCGAGAATGTCCCGGGCGTAGACCGGCAACAATGCCGTGGCCCCGCCCAGCAGCACGGCGAAGAGATCGAGGGAGATGGCCCCGAGCACGACCCGGTTGGAGCCGATGTAGCGAAAGCCGGCCAGCACGGTGGACCAGTCGACCGCGGGCGGCAGATCGCGCTTCTTCGGTCTCGGCACCAGGAGAACGAGACCGGTCGCAAGGATGAGAAGGCCAAATGCGGCGCCATAGGCGGCCGGTGCCGCAAGGCCGTAAAGCAGCCCGCCGGCAACCGGGCCGACGATGGTGGCGGTCTGCCAGGATGCGGTATTGAGCGCCACCGCACCCGGAAGCTCTTTGGTCGGAACGAGATTGGCGACCAGTGAGTTTGCCGCAGGACCATAAAACGCGCGCGCGATGCCAAAGAGCAGCAGGATCGCGAAGATCGGCATGACGCTGTCCAGCCCGCGCAGCGTCAGCCAGGCCAGGACGGCGACGCAACCGGCCTCCACGGCG
>JABDIP010000159.1 GCA_013003675.1 Inquilinus sp. | reverse complement strand
GGACCCGCGAGCCGGCCGTGACGAGAACGGATCATGAACAAATCGATCGGATTGTCAAGAACGTTTTGTTCTTATTCCGGCTTGCGGAGGTTGCCGGCTAGAGCCGGCGAGCGAACCAGACGACGCGGCCGATGATTGTCGCCTCGTCGTGCTCCAGTGCCTCATAGGGTTGGAAGCGCGGATTCTCCGAAACGATGCGCAGGCGCGGCGGGTCGGTGTTGGGAATCCGCTCGACCCATTTGCAGACCAGGCCATAGCCGTCCCAGAGCACGAAAATGCCCGGCTGCGAGGGGTTGGTTCGCGACAGGTCGATGATCACCTGGTCCTGATTCTCCAGCGCCGGCGCCATCGACGGCCCCTCGACCACCATGATCCGCAACTGCTCGGGATCGGCGCGCAGATCGCGGATCAGCCGGGGCGGAAAGTACAGCCTCTCGCCGGGCCCGTCCTCTTCCAGGCTGGGCGCCGGGCCGCCCATGCCGGGCCGGACGACGACCTGGGCCAGCGGCACGTAGTCCTCCGGTACCTGGAATTCCGGCGGCTGGTCGGCGGTGATGTCCATGTTCGGCTCGTCGTCGAGGCCGAACAGATAGTTCGGCGAGACCCGCAAGGCCTCGCAGATCGCCCGCACGGTGTCGAAATCCGGCTGCCGCTGGTCGTTGACGTAGAAGCTGAACCGCCGGGCGGAGATGCCGCAGCGCCGCGCCGCCTCCGCTTCGGAGATGCCGAGTTGGCGGACCCGGTCGCGCATGCGGGCGCCGACGGTCATGGGCCTTCCCCCGAGCGCCAGCGTTCCTGTTGTGCACGTTCTGTTCTTGACATTTCAGAACATATTGTTCATATTAGCCTCGACGCCGAGGCGTGGGCGGGTGGTCCGCGCGAACGGTATCAGGCGGGCTTGGTACGGCAAAGGGAGAAGCGGCGGTGGCGGCGAAGCGGAACAAGGCGCGACGGACGACGGGACCGGCCGACACCCTGGTCCGCGATCCCGAGAGCGGCATCGTCGTCCGCGCCGATGGCGGCGATCGAGGTCCCAAGGAGCGCTGGCAGCACGGTGAGGCGCCGGTGCTGGAGGGCGGTGCGGCGCCGCATCTCAGGGTGCGGGCGCAGAGCATGCTCGACCGCTATTGGCAGCGCCGGCATATCGACGCCAGGCAGTTCCACGCCGGCCGCCGGCTCTATCGGCAATGGCGGGCGGCGGGCGGCGAGCGGCGGCTGATCGCCAGCTATGCGCCGCGCGTCGGCCAGTCCTCGGCGCCGGCCGATCCGTCCGACGGCCAGGCGGAATCCCGGATCGCGGTGACCCGGGCGTTGCGCGCGGTGGGCCGGCAGTTGAACGCGGTCGTGGTGCATGTCTGCCTGACCGACGGCTCGGCCGCCGATTGGGCCGCCGCCAAGCTGTTGCCGCGCAGCGACGGCATCGCCCGCCTGCGCGCCGGCCTCGACGCCCTGGCCGACCATTACGGGATGCCGGGCTTGGAAGTCAGAAGTCAGAAGTCAGAAGTCAGAGATCAGATGTCAGAGATCAGATGTCGGGGGTCCGTGTGATGACGATGGCCGACCCGATCCCTGATCCCTGACCCCTGATCCCTGATCCCTGACTTCTGACTTCCGAAAAGGAACGCACATGAAACTCACTCTCTACCAGCCGCAGGTCTCGGCCTCGGTGTTGAGCCAGCCGGGCGGTGGCCGGCGGCCGTTCGAGAGCCCGGTGGCGGCCGGGCTGGGCCGGCTGGGGAGCGCGGTGGACGCCCTGGAGAAACGCCGGCAGACCGGCCGCGACGCGGCCCTGGCGGCCGACGCCCTGGCCCGGTTCCGCAAGGACGAGACCGCTGCGCTCAGGCGCCAGGCCAAGGATCCGGAGGCGCTCGGCGACGGCTTTGCCGAGCGGGCGCTCCGCGATTTCGAGATCCGCCGCGACAAGACCATCGCCGCCCTGAAGGAACAGAGCCAGGCGGCAGCCGACCGCTTCGCCGAAGGGGCGGCGGCGGTGGCCGAGACGGTGCGGGCGGGCGTCCTGGCGGCGGAGGCGAGCGCCGCCGGCGGCGCGATCGCCGGACAGGTGTCGGCGGCGCTGGGCGCCGGCATGGAGACCCTGCGCGAGGACCCGGACCAGTACGCGGCGATCCTCGGCGAGTTGGACGGCACCATCGATGTCCTGGCCGGCGACGGCTTTCCGGCCGAGGCCGCCGACCGGCTGCGCCGGCAATCCGGGGCCAAGCTGGCGGCGGCGGCCATCGAGGGCATGATCGCCGAGGATCCGGCGGCGGTGCTGGCCGCCCTCGACGACGGCGCCTTCGCCGAGACCCTGGAGCCGACGGAACGCGAACGTTGGGCCGGGCGGGCCCGGCGCGCCCGCGATCGGGAAGCGGCGGCGACCGAGGCGGGCACGGCAGCCTCGCAGGCCGGGCTGTGGCGGGAATTCGAGCGTGCCGCGCGGGCGCTGCGCCTTGGTGAGCAGCCCGCGGCCGGCGATTTCGACGACGAAGCGATCCGCGCCGCGCTGCCCGCCGACCAGGCCGACAAGATGATCCTGCTGCGCGACCGCGCCGAGGCCGAGGGCGCGGC
>JABDIP010000134.1 GCA_013003675.1 Inquilinus sp. | reverse complement strand
GGCAACAGGCGGCCGGACCAGTCGAAACTCATCGCGGCGTTTCGACATCGGGGCTGACAACGAACGGAGCCAGTGTCTGGCCCGGCAGATCCTTCGGGTAGCCGCCATTGCCGATCCCCAGCTCGCCCACCGCGGCGTCGGCGGGCAGGTATCGCGTTCCGAACAAGGCGTCCCAGACGATCAGGTTGTTGCCGAAATTGTGGTTGGCCAGCTTGTAGGCCTTGGCGTGGTGCCAGCGGTGCAGCTCTGGCCCGCTGACGATCCAGTTCAGCGGCCCCAGCCGCAGATTGGCGTTGCAGTGCTGGAAGAAGCCGTTGACGGCGTAGAACACGAAATAGGTCGCGAACACATCGGCACCGACGCCCATCAAGGCGAACGGCAGCGCGTCGACCAGGAACTGCAGGGCCTTATCGCCGGGGTGGAAGCGCCCGACGTTGAGCGAGTACAGCTCCTTCGGCGAGTGATGGACGGCATGCAGCGCCCATAGCCATTTCGCCTTATGCGCCGCGCGATGCAGCCAATATCGCAGCAGATCGGCGATCAGCAGCATCAGCAGAAGCTGACCGGCGAGCGGCCAGTCATGCGGCCAGAAACCGGCCGGATCGATCCGCAGGAACTCAAGGAAAACCGAGAGACCGCCGACAACGACCAGCGACAGGATGGCGGGGAGAAACACCTGGACCAGTACCAAATAGGCGACGTCCCAGCCGACGGTCCGGGACGATGGCAGCCAGGTCTTTCGATAGGGGTTGAGCAGTTCGTGGGTCAGAACGGCCGTCGCCCCGAGCGCGACCGTCAGATAGGCCGAGAACGCCTGGCCGATGCCCACCCGCACCAGCCAGGTGAACAGGCACAGCGCGAACAGGATCGTCAGCGGATAGGTCAGGACCGGACTGATCCGGGCCGGGATCCGGTGCCAGGGTCTCCGGCCGGCCGACGGCGCCGCCCAGAACCACCCCAGCACCGCTATGAAGGTCGCGATGACGAAATGAAACGCGGTCGGCAACGGCTGGTCGAACCATGAATTCTGGCTCAATTCGAAGAATCCGACGACGGCGCGAAGGCTCATCACCGCCCAATACAGGCACCCCAGAACGCAAAGAACCATGCCAGTCCTTGCCAATCGCTTGCCCCTCGCGACGGCGTGGATCGAGGCGGCCATGAACACGATCAACCCGATCTGGCCGAACAGCAGCGAACCGTAGGAAAGCGCGCCGCTCTGCCAGGCGGAAAAATCCGGCAGGATGGGAAGCGACCATCGCGATTGAACAAGTTGGCTCAGGACGCGCATGCCGAAGAGGGCGGCCAGAACCGACAGGACGATCGTCGTCGACCGCGCCCGCCGCCCCGTTTCCTCCGGCAAGTCTTGATGCTCCGCGCCCGATATCATCGGTGTCGACCATCCTCACTGCTCATCGGCAGCATGAGTATTGGTGCGCGGAATCTGGCTATTTTAGGATTCTTGGGTCGGCGGGATGGGTCCGCAAGCGGCCGCCACGAGGCCTATGACCGCACGGGCCTCTGCCGCCCACCCGATCCCAAGAGGACAAGTCTGACTCACCTCCGCGGTCCGAGGTAGACTGTATAAGCTTTTGAATACTGCGCGAACATCGCGCGTCTGAGGCCACAAATGCGATTCAAGTGCGCTATCCAGCCTTTCGCTATCGTCGCCATTCTGGGGATGGCATTCCTGCAGGCAAATTGTGCGGCCACGGGTCGGCCTCCCAGAGCGGCAACGAACGGAGCGCCGACCCTGTCGGTTGCGACATTCAACGTGAATCTCGGGCTTGCCGGTGACCCCGAGACCATGGCTGCGATTCGGGGGACCGGGGCCGATGTCGTCTTTCTGCAGGAGGTCACCCCGGCGTGGGAACTCGGAATCAGAACAACGATGCGCGACGACTTTCCGCACATGGGTTTTCGGCATTGTTGCCGCGCCGGCGGGCTCGCCGTGCTGTCGAGATTCCCATTCGAGGATGACGGCACGTGCTATATCAGTGCGCCCACCGGTTGGTTTCCCGGCTGGCGTGTCGAGGTCGACTCGCCTCTCGGCCCGGTACAGGTCCTCCAGGTTCATTTGCACCCGCCGGTTAGCGAGTCCGGCAGTTGGGGATCGGGCTATTTCACAACCGACGATGAACGGTTGACGGAAATCGAGCACTTTGTGACCGCGTTGAAGCCCGACATGCCGACAATGGTCCTGGGAGATTTCAACGAGGAGAATGGCGAAGCGTCAGCCTTTCTCCGCAAACGAGGATTCGTGGACGCCGTCGCCGAATTCAATCCTGGAAAGGAGACTTGGCGCTGGCCGACCTCGCTGATCGACCTTGAATTCTCGCTGGACCACATTTTCTACGACCAACGGCTTGAGCCGCTCCGATCCGACATTCTCGAGCTGGGACGGTCGGACCATTTTCCGATTCGAGCAATCTTCGAACTGGCGCCCCAGGGAGCGAATACATAGCGGCGAGGAACCCCGCCGCCCGACACGAGCATTCGATCAGCCGCCGCTCCAATCCAGCACCACCTTCCCCGACTGCCCCGACCGCATCACATCGAACCCCTGCTGGAAGTCGTCGATGGCGAAGCGGTGGGTGAGGATCGGGGTGATGTCGAGGCCGCTCTGCAGCATCGCGGTCATCTTGTACCAGGTCTCGAACATCTCGCGGCCATAGATGCCCTTGATCTGCAGGCCCTTGAAGATGATCTCGTTGAGGTCGATGGGGATTTCCTCCGGCGGGATGCCGAGCAGGGCGACGCGGCCGCCATGGTTCATCACCCGCAACAGATCGCGCAGCGCGGCGGCATTGCCGGACATCTCCAACCCGACATCGAAGCCTTCCCGCATGCCCAGTTCGGCCATCGTCTCATCCAGGGACTCCGTCGAGACGTTGACCGTGCGGTCGGCGCCCATCTTGGCGGCGAGGCCGAGCCGGTAGTCGTTCACGTCGGTGACGACGACGAAGCGGGCGCCGACATGCCGCGCGATGGCCGCCGCCATCACGCCGATCGGCCCGGCTCCGGTGATCAGCACGTCCTCGCCGACCAGGTCGAAGGACAGGGCGGTGTGGGTGGCGTTGCCGAGCGGGTCGAGGATCGCCGCGACCTCGTCGTCGATCTCGTCGGGCAGCGGAAAGGCGTTGACCGCCGGCAGCGACAGGTATTCCGCGAAGCTGCCCGGCCGGTCGACGCCGACGCCCCTTGTGTTACGGCACAGATGGCGGCGGCCGGCGCGGCAGTTGCGGCAGTGGCCGCAGGTGATGTGGCCCTCGCCGGAGACCCGGTCGCCGGGCTTCAGCCCCTGCACCTCGCTGCCGATCTCGACGACCTCGCCGGCATATTCGTGGCCGATGGTCATCGGCACCGGCACGGTGCGGCTTGACCAGTCGTCCCAATTGTAGATGTGCACATCGGTGCCGCAGATCGCCGTCTTGCGGATGCGGATCAGCACGTCGTTGTGGCCGACCTTGGGCCTGGGCTGCTGTTGCAGCCAGATGCCCGGCTCCGCCTTGGCCTTGACCAGCGCCTTCATGGGTCGTTCCTCAATGGGTGGCTCTCCGGGAGCCGTTCCGTGCCTAAAAATGCGGGCATGAGAGCCCGAGTTTACTTAAGCCCCCTCACCCTAGTCCTCTCCCGCGAGGGAAGAGGGGATTTGGCCAGTGCCGGCGGCGTTCCCTCTCCCCTCGCGGGAGAGGGCTAGGGTGAGGGGGCTTCGGAAATCAAGTTCCTGGCATCCATCGTCAGTCCCGCCCGGACCGCTTACGTGCCGCTCTCTCCTCCTCGTCATTCCCGCTGCCCCTCAGGAAATCACCCCCAACTCGCGGCCAATCTTCTCGAAGGCGGCCAGCGCGCGGTCGATGTGCTCGGGCGTGTGCCCCGCCGACATCTGCGTGCGGATTCGCGCCTGGCCCTTGGGCACGACCGGGAAGGAGAAGCCGATCACGTAGATGCCCTCCTCCAGCAGCCGGGCGGCCATGCGCTCGGCCAGCTTGGCGTCGCCCAGCATGACCGGGATGATCGGGTGGCCGTGGCCGGCCAGGGTGAAGCCGAGCGCTTCCATGCCGGCGCGGAACCGCCGGCCATTGTCGCGCAGCCGCTCCCGCAGATCGTCGCTTTCCTGCAGCAGATCGAGCACGGCGAGCGAGGTGGCGGCGATCACCGGCGCCAGGGTGTTGGAGAACAGATAGGGCCGCGAGCGCTGGCGCAGCCACTCGACGATGGCGCGTGGCCCGCTGGTATAGCCGCCGGCGGCACCGCCCAGCGCCTTGCCCAAAGTGCCGGTGCGCAAGGCGACCCGGTCGGCGACGCCGCAATGCTCCGGCGTGCCGCGGCCGCCCGGCCCCATGAAGCCGACCGCGTGGCTGTCGTCGACCATGACCAGCGCGTCGTGGCGCTCGGCCAAATCGCAGATCGCCGGCAGGTCGGCGACGATGCCGTCCATCGAGAACACGCCATCGGTGCCGATCAGGCGGAAGCGGCAATCCCGCGCTTCGTGCAGTTTCGCCTCCAGATCGGCCATGTCGTTGTTGGCGTAGCGCAGCCGCTTCGCCTTGCACAGGCGGATGCCGTCGATGATCGAGGCGTGGTTGAGGGCGTCGCTGATGACCGCGTCCTGCTCCCCCAGGATTGTCTCGAACAGGCCGGTATTGGCGTCGAAGCAGGAGGAATAAAGGATGGTGTCTTGCGTACCGAAGAATGCCGACAGCCGGGCCTCCAGCGCCTTGTGCTCCTCCTGGGTGCCGCAGATGAAGCGCACGGAGGCCATGCCGTAACCGTAGCGGTCGAGCGCCCGATGCGCCGCGGCGACCAACGCCGGATGGTCGGCGAGGCCGAGATAGTTGTTGGCGCAGAAATTCAGCACCTGGTGGCCGCCGTCCCCGGCGACCGTGATCTCCGCCGCCTGCGGCGAGGCGATCACCCGTTCGGCCTTGTACAGCCCGGCCTCGCGCAGGGCGGCGGTTTCGGACTCGAGATGATCGAAAAATCGCGCACTCATGGGAATCACCGCTCGTTGCCGGAAGCGTCGAAGTCCATCGCGACCGCGGATCATTTTCTTTGCCGGTTAGTAACACGACGAACCACATTTCCGGAAACGGTCGCAGTTGAAGATCCAGCTCTCCCCTTCACCCTCCCACGGCTTCGCCGCGGGTCCCTCCCTCTCCCCCAGGAGAGGGGAATTCGAGGCCGCCGCGGAAAACCCTCTCCTGGGGG
>JABDIP010000123.1 GCA_013003675.1 Inquilinus sp. | reverse complement strand
GAGCGGCCGCTTCGCGGCGCCGCTGGTCGCTCCGGCCGACGGCCCGGCGGTGCTGCGGCTGCCGCTCAGCGGCCGGGCGGTCGGCGTGGCGGCGGTGCCGGTGCTGATCCGTCGCGTCCGCCCCGGTGAAGTGATCGGTGCCGCCGATATCGGGCATGTCGACATCACCAGCGACCGGCTGCAGTCGGACGTGGCGCTCGACGCCTCGGAAATGATCGGCATGAGCCCGCGCCGGCTGCTGGCCGCCAACGCGCCGCTGCGGCTGACCGATCTGCGGCCGCCGACGCTGGTGCGGCGCGGCGAGACCGTCACCATGCTGCTGCAGACCGGCGCGCTGGCGCTCTCCGCCCGCGGCCGGGCCCTCGACGAGGGCGCGGCGGGCGACGTCATCCGCGTCGTCAACACCGACAGCAACCGAACCATCGAGGCCGAGATTCGCGGCCCCGGCACGGTCGTCGTGCGCATCCGCCCGGCGCTCGCCGGCCTCAACTGAACGTCGGAGCAACCGAGATGACCGGATTACCGCTTAGTGCCCGCCACGCCCGGCCGCTGTTGCCCGTCGCGCTCGTCGCCCTGCTCGCCGGTTGCGGCACCGCCGAGCGGATCGCCCAGATCGGCTCCCCGCCGCCCCTCTCGCCGATCGAAAACCCGACCGCCGCGCCCGACTACCAACCGGTGCGCATGCCGATGCCGGCGCCGCAGATCGCCGAGGGCAATGCCAACTCGCTGTGGCAGACCGGCGCCCGCGCCTTCTTCCGCGACCAGCGGGCGGCGGAGGTCGGCGACATCCTCACCGTCTCGATCGAGATCGACGACAAGGCGTCGATCGACAACCAGACCCAGCGCAGCCGCAGCGGGTCCGAAGACGCCGGTCTCGAGGCCTTCCTCGGTTACGAGCAGAGTCTGGACGCGATCCTTCCCCAGGCGATCGACAACGAGAACCTGATCGGCTTCGAGAGTTCGACGTCCAACACCGGCTCCGGCTCGATCAGCCGTGGCGAGAACATCGAGTTGAAGATCGCCGCCGTCGTCGTGCAGATCCTGCCGAACGGCAATCTGGCGATCTATGGCCGCCAGGAAGTGCGCGTGAACCACGAGGTCCGCGACCTCGAGATCGCCGGCGTGATCCGGCCCGAGGACATCACGTCGATGAACACGATCGGCTACGAGAAGATCGCCGAGGCGCGCATCTCCTATGGCGGCCGCGGCCATATCAGCGACGTGCAGCAGCCGCGCTATGGCCAGCAGCTCTATGACATCATCTTTCCGTTCTGACCGGTCGCCCCCGATCGGCGGTCAAGCGGCGCGGTGCCTGCGGCGCTGCGCCGCCGCATCGCGTCTTAATAAAATTTAAACCGGAAGAATCGCCGAATTTCAGCCTGTTAGCGTGCTGTATTGAGGCGAAATATGAATCCGCGGGTTGCAGTGCGCTGGTAATCGACTATACTAACGGCATGACTTACGTGCGAATTGAAGAGACTGAAGCGAGGCAGGATCCGGTCACCGAATCCAAGCATCGCCCCTGCCTGATGTGCCGCCAGAAATTCGAAAGCGAATGGGCGGGCGAGCGCGTGTGCAAACGCTGCAAGGCGACAGCTTCCTGGCGTCAGGGTTAAAGGTCAATCCATTCATCTGCGCCGGCCCGCCGGCATTCCCGAGGCCGGTTGGCCGTTCGGGCTAGTGGCGTTTCAACACAACGATTTTTCGGTTGTGTAACCATTTTTTAACCATGACTGCGCAGGCTGCTGGGGTTCCCTACGAGCATTTGCCGGGCCCCATTCGATGCAGTCACCCGCCTTCAACCTGAACGTTCATTCGGCGACCCGCGGAGGTCGCAACTGATGAACGTCCGCCACATTCATTTCGCCCGCAGCGCCGCGAAGACCGACGCCGAACGTGACGGCCGTTTGATCTTCGGATGCGTCTACGTGGCGCTGTTCATGCTGGCAATCCTGATCCCGGCCAAGGTCTGGGGACAGGAACGGGCGGACGCCTGCATGGCCGTCGGTCTCGACGTCTCCGGCTCGATCCACAATGAAGAGCTGCGCCTGCAATATGACGGGCTGGCCGCGGCGCTGATCGATCAACGTTTCATCCGGGCGGTCGAGACCGGCCGGCACGGGCTGATCGCCGTCGCCGTCTACACCTGGGCCGACAGCCATGACAGCGTGCAGATCATCGTGCCCTGGATCGGCGTCCAGTCCGGCAAGGACGCCCAGGCCATCGCCGAGACGCTGCAGTCGCTGGAAGTCAAGCACGTCGTCCGCAGCACCAGCCTGATGGTGGCGCTGCAGGCCGGCACCCAGATCCTGCAGGGCTGCCCCTGGTTCGCCGATCGGCAGCTGCTCAACATCGCCGGCGACGGCTACACCAATATCGGCCCCAGCCCCCTGCCCGCCCGCAACGCCGCCATCGATCGCGGCATCGTCATCAACGGGCTGGTGGTCGGCGAGGACCCCTCGACCATCGAGCACTATCACAACGAGGTCGTCGGGCCGACCAATGTCGGCTTCTTCGTCACCGTCGCCGACTACCAGGCCTTCGCCCGTGCGATGCTGAACAAGTTCCTGCTGGAAATCAGCTGGAACTGGACCGACTGGACCGAACTCGCCCGACAGATACGCTGATTCCTGCCGCCGACCG
>JABDIP010000118.1 GCA_013003675.1 Inquilinus sp. | reverse complement strand
ATCAAGGGCCGCGCCGATTGGGCGCGGCCTTTCGCGTTTCGGCCGGCTTTTCCTCGACAGGCCGGGCGGGTTTGATAAAGTGGTAATACCACTTGGTCGAGCGCGGCGGGAACGCTGGCATCGACGCCGATTGTCGGGAGGGATTCAACCGTGCAGATGCCGCCTGTCGATCAGGCAACCATCGACCGCCGGCTGGCGATCGCCGCTGAGTTGCGTCGAATCGTCCCGGGCGACGGGGTCATCGTCGAGGAGGACGAGCGGCGCGCCTTCGAATCCGACGGCCTGACCGCCTATCGCACGATGCCGCTGATCGTCGTCCTGCCGGAGACCACCGAGCAGGTGTCGCTGGTGCTCCGTTACTGCCGTGACCACAAGATCAAGGTCGTGCCGCGCGGCGCCGGCACCTCGCTGTCCGGCGGTGCCCTGCCGCTCGCCGACGGCATCCTGCTCGGCCTCGGCAAGTTCAACCAAATCCTCGAGATCGACTACGAAAACCGCTGCGTGCGGGCTCAGCCGGGGGTGACCAATCTCGGCATCACCAACGCCGTCCAGCATGATGGTTTCTATTACGCCCCCGACCCGTCCAGCCAGATCGCCTGTTCGATCGGCGGCAATGTGGCGGAGAATGCGGGCGGTGTGCACTGCCTGAAATACGGCCTGACCACCAACAACCTGCTCGGGCTGGAGGTGGTGCTGATGGATGGCGAGGTAATCCGCCTGGGCGGCAAGCACCTCGACGCCGAAGGCTACGACCTGCTGGGCGTGCTGACCGGCTCGGAGGGATTGCTCGGCGTCGTCACCGAGGTGACGGTGCGCATCCTGCGCCGGCCGGAGACCCAGCGGGCCCTGCTGATCGGCTTCCCCTCCTCGGAGGCGGCCGGCGATTGCGTGGCCGGCATCATCGGCGCCGGCATCATCCCCGGCGGGTTGGAGATGATGGACCGGCCGGCGATCAGGGCGGCGGAGGATTTCGTCAACGCCGGCTATCCGCTCGACGTCGAGGCGCTGCTGATTGTGGAACTGGACGGCCCGGCCCCGGAGGTCGACGCGCTGATTGAAATGGTCGAGACGATCGCCGAGGGCTGTGGTGCGGTGTCGTCGCGGCGTAGCGAGAACGAGGACGAGCGTCTGCGCTTCTGGGCCGGACGCAAGGCCGCCTTTCCGGCGGTCGGCCGCATCAGCCCCGACTATTACTGCATGGACGGCACCATCCCGCGCCGGCAACTCCCCGCCGTGCTGAAGCGGATGAGCGAGCTGTCGGAGAAATACGGCTTGCGCGTCGCCAATGTCTTCCATGCCGGCGACGGCAATCTGCACCCGCTGATCCTCTACGATGCCAACAACCCCGGCGAGTTGGAGAAGGCCGAGGAGTTCGGCTCGGACATCCTCAGGCTCTGCGTCGAGGTTGGCGGCGTGCTGACCGGCGAGCACGGTGTCGGCGTCGAGAAGCGCGACCTGATGGAAGTGCAGTTCGACGCAGCCGATCTGGCCCAGCAGCAGCGCCTGAAATGCGCCTTCGACCCCGAGGGCCTGCTCAACCCGGGCAAGATGTTCCCCAAGCTGCACCGCTGCGCGGAAATGGGCCGCATGCACATCCATCGCGGCCAGATCCCGTTTCCCGACATCCCGCGTTTCTAGAAGATGTGGAGCGCCCCATCGGCAGTCGCGCCTCGTTTCCCTCTCCCCTTGCGGGAGAGGGAGGGGCCCGCGTGCGAACGCGCGTGGGAAGGTGAGGGGTGTTTCGGTTGCCATTCCGGTCGTGCTCTCCTCCGACGCAGTCTTCCCCTCACCCCGGCCCTCTCCCGCAAGGGGAGAGGGAGAAAAGCGAGCGGTGGCTGGAATGACTGACGTTCTGAAGCCGGAGACCGCCGAACAGGCGCTCGACGTGCTGCGCTGGGCGGCGGCGGAGGAAGTGCCGCTGGAGGTGCTCGGCGCCGGCAGCAAGCGGGCGTTCGGCCGGCCGTTCCAGGCGACCCATGGGCTCGATACCTCGGCCTTGGCGGGGATCACCCTGCACGAGCCGGAGGAACTGGTGATGTCGGCCGGGCCCGGCACGAGGCTGGCCGAGATCGAGGCGACGCTGGCCGAGGCCAACCAGCAACTTGCCTTCGAGCCCGCCGACCTCGGGCCGCTGCTCGGCGGCACCGGCGGGGCCGGGACGATCGGCGGGGTGTTCTCGTGCAATCTGACGGGGCCGCGGCGGATCAAGGCGGGCGCGGCCCGCGACCATCTGCTCGGGCTGCAGGCGGTCAGCGGCCGCGGCGAGGCGTTCAAATCCGGCGGCCGGGTGGTCAAGAACGTCACCGGCTATGACGTCGCCAAGCTGATGACCGGCGCCTTCGGCACGCTGGGCGTCTTCACCCAGCTCACCTTCAAGGTCTTGCCGGCGCCGGAGACCGTGCGGACGCTGCTGCTGTTCGGCCTCGACGACGCGACCGCGGTAAAGGCGCTGACCGCCGCCCTGCAGAGCCCGTTCGAGGTGTCCGGCGCGGCGCATCTGCCGGCGCCGGTCGCAGCGCGGACGGTGGCCGCCGCCGATACCGAGGACGCGATGGCGGTGACCGCGCTCCGGCTGGAGGGCTTCGCCCGTTCGGTGGCGGCGCGGGTCGAGGGCCTGGCGACGGCCCTGGCTTCCTTCGGCGCCACCCAGAGCCTCGATGCCGACGCCACCGAAACCTTCTGGAAGCAGGTGCGCGACGTGGCGCCATTCGTCGGCGCGGCGGGCGAGGAGCGCGACGTCTGGAAGCTGTCGGTGCCGCCGATGGCCGGCCCGGCCGTCGCTTCCCGCCTGTCGGCCTCGGCCGGCGCGGAGCATTATTTCGACTGGGGCGGCGGCCTGATCTGGGCGGCGCTGCCGGCTTCCGCCGATGGCGGAGCGGCGAAAACCCGCGCGGCGATCGCCGAGTGCGGCGGCCACGCCACGCTGACCCGGGCGCCCGAGGCGGTTCGCGCCGCGGTCGACGTGTTCCAACCGCAGCCGGCGGCGCTGGCGGCGCTGACCGCGCGGGTGAAGGACAGCTTCGACCCCAAGCGAATCCTCAATCCCGGCCGGATGTACGCGGGGGTCTAGGACGATGCAGACCAATTTCACCCTGGCCCAACTCGGCGATTCCGCGGTGGCGGAGAGCGAGAAGATCCTGCGCAGTTGCGTGCATTGCGGATTCTGCCTTGCCACCTGCCCGACCTATGTGCTGCTCGGCGACGAACTCGACAGCCCGCGCGGACGGATCTACCAGATCAAGGACATGCTGGAGCGCGACCGGCCGGCGCCCGATTCCGTCGTTCGCCATATCGACCGCTGCCTGACGTGCCTGGCCTGCATGACCACCTGCCCTTCGGGCGTCGACTACATGCACCTGGTCGATCACGCCCGGGCGCATGTCGAGCGGACCCATACCCGGGTGTGGCACGACCGCGCGTTGCGGGCGCTGCTGGCCTTCGTGCTGCCCTATCGCGGCCGCTTCCGGCTGGCGCTGATGGGCGCTTGGCTGGCGCGGCCGCTTGCATCGATCTTGCCGGCGCGGCTGAGGGCGATGCTGTCGCTCGCACCGGCGCGGATCGCCCGGCCCAGCCCGGTCGACCGGCCGCAGGTGATCCCGGCCGAGGGGCCGCGGCGCAAGCGGGTCGCCCTGTTGAACGGCTGTGCCCAGCCGGTACTGGCGCCACAGATCAACGAGGCGACGGTGCGGCTGCTGACCCGCCACGGGGTCGAGGTGGTGGTGGCCAAGGGCGCCGGCTGCTGTGGCGCGCTGACCCACCATCTCGGCAAGGAAGCTGCGGCGCATCGCTCGGTGGTCGCCAATGTCGCGGCATGGTCGGCGGAACTGGCGGAGCAGGGCGGCGCCGGCCTCGACGCGGTGATCGTCAACACCTCGGGCTGCGGCACCACGGTGAAGGATTACGGCTTCCTGCTGCGCGAC
>JABDIP010000232.1 GCA_013003675.1 Inquilinus sp. | reverse complement strand
GTCAGGGTGCTGAACCAGATGTTGTCGGCCTCGGTAACCGTGCGCCCCGGGCGGTGTTCGTAGCTGTCGCCGACGGCGAAATCCTCGAACCAGCGGCCGTATTCCGCGACGATCCACCGCCCACCGCCCTTTCCTGGCTGCTTTGCCATCTAGCGGCCGATCCGGCAGGCGCGGTCGCCGAACGCCTTGCTCGGGTTTGCGGCGAAACGCGGCATCGCATCCTCCCTACGGTATCGCCCCGAACGCCCTGGCAGCGTTTGCGAGGCAGCGGTCCAAGGCCGCCGGGGCGAGGCGCTAGCCCGCGGCGTTGTCCGCAAGATCGAATTCCTCGATCGTTTGCCCGGCGATAATCGCCGTGGCGGCGTCGCGAAAGGCGGCGAAATGCGGCGTTTGCAGATGCGCCTCGAAGGCCGTCCGGTCGTCATAGACCTCGTAGAGAACGACCCGGTCGCCGCCCTCGCGCGGCGCCAATACGTCGAAGCGCCGGCAGCCAGGCTCGTCGCGCACCGAAGAGCGTGCGTTCTCGCCGATCAACTCGGCGAAGCGCGGTCGGTTTCCAGGCACCAGGTCGATCCGCACGATGATCGCAAAACGGTCCAACTCACCCTCCCCGGCAGGTTCGGCCTTATTGTCTTCCGCCGCCATCTTCGGTGGATGGACGGTCTCGTGGATGTCCACTCGGTCCCTCCGGGAAAGGCCGAATGGCAGCTTCCCCGGTCGGAGCCGAGTCGACAACCTTTTGAAGCGGAATTTCGCAAATCCGATCGGCTCACACCGCGACGATGGGAGCCGAGGAACTTTCCCCGATCGACGGCAGCGGCGCAAGAGCCGCGGCTTGCATCGAGCCGATCCGGTTTTGGGTCAGGCGCCGACGGTAATGACGCGGTTGATATCGTCGCCCTGGAAGCCGATGGCCATCGGCCGCAGCGTCTCCGGCAGTATGGCGACGTCGTAGATCTCCTCGACCACCCCTTCGATGCTCAGGCTGTGCGCAACCTTGCCGCTGCGCAGATCGATCACCTGCAGGGCGCATTGCGCGTCGGCCTTCCTGCGCGCCAGGGCCTCCTCGAGCGCCAGCCCGGTGAAGGCGCCACTGTCGCGCGGTTTGGACAGCCCCATCACGGCGAAATCGCCGGCGAAGTCGAGGCCCCGCAGGAAGCCCGGGCAGAACGAGACGGGTTCGAATGACCCGGTCTTCAGGTCGGCGGCGCCGAACTCGCCGGTGCCCGAGTTGTGCAGCCACAGCCGGTCGTCGTACCAGCGCGGCGAATGCGGCATCGACAGGCCGCGCAGCACGATATCGTCGTCCTCCATGTCGACGACGCAGCCACCGTCGGCGCGGTGCTCCCGCCAGCCCTCCGGCTCATCGCTTTCGGCAACGGCGGTGACGAAGGCGGGCAGGCCGTCGCGCATTGCCAGGCCATTCAGATGGCAGCGGTCCTGCGGCCCCAGCTTGCTGACGAAGGGGGGCTTCCAGAGCGGCACGAAGCTGTGCGTCTCGCTGGTCGTCGCCAGGCAACTGAACAGGGTGTTGACGAAGACCGGCCGGTCGTTCCGGTCGACGGCGATGTCGTGGATGTTCACGTCGCCGGTGACATGGCCGACCCGCGGCAGATAGACCCGGTCGAAGCCGCCGCTATCCTGTCCCGGCTCGAGCGCGTCCTCGAATCGCCAGATCTGATGCTGGGTGCCGACGAACAGGCTCTGCCCGTGCACCGCCAGCCCCATGCAGCGGTCCAGCGAGCGCTCGAAGATCGACAGCCGGCCGTTTGGCTGGGTGCCGATCATGAACAACTTGCCGACCCGATAGGTGGTGAAGGCAAGCGCGATCCGGCGTTCGGCGAGCCAGCCGGCCAGTCCCGGCGACGGCTCGACAGCCAGTGTCGGTCGCGTGGCGCCCTTTTCTAGCGACACCTTGGCGGCCGCGGGGCGGCGCTTCTGCTTGGTCATGGGCAGTCTCGGCCCTTGCTGTAAGGCGGCCGGAAGGGGTGACCGAGGGCCCCTCTGGCGGGGCCCGCCGGCTAGGCGATGGTCAGGTTGTTGATCTGGTCGTCGACCAGGAGCGTCGCCTCGCCCGAGGTGTAGACGTTGAAGGTGACGCCGCCATCGACCATGGTGCCGTCGGACACCCAGCCGCCGGTGGCGGTGACCTGGTCGCCCAGATCGCCCAGGACCTTCAGCACGTTTGTCGTGTCGGAGACGCCCAGCACGTCGAGCACGTTCAGGGTCAGGCTGTTGTCGCCGCTGCCGGAGATATCGATGATCTCGATACCCTCGACCGGCATGGCGCCGAGGTCGAGCGACAGATTGGCGCCGTCGACCAGCAGCATGTCCTCGCCGGAACCGCCCTTGACGCGCTGTGCCAGCCCATCGGCGACCTGCAGGATGTCGTTCCCGGCGCCGCCGATCAGCACATCCATGCCGCCGCCGCCGTTCAGGAAGTCGTCGCCCTGGCCACCGACCATGATGTTGTCGCCGGCATCGCCGACCAGCAGATCGCTGGTGTCGGTGCCCTGGTGGGTGACATCGCCCTGGAAGTCGCGGCCATAGATGACGATGGTCTGGCCGCCATCGGCGAGGCTGTTCGGATCGGCAAGATCCGAGCCCACCATGATGTCGTCGAAGCCGTCGCCATTGATATCGCCGGCACCGCTCACCGAGCCGCCAAGGCGGTCGAAGTCGAGCTGCGCCCCGTCGATGACGAAGCCGTTGCTACCGTCGATCTGCGACACGTCGATCGTCGGCCCGAAGCCGCCGGCCTGGCCGAAGATCACATAGGCCTCGCCGGCGTTCATCAGGCCGTTCGATTCGGCGTAGGGCGCGCCGATGATCAGATCGTCGAAGCCATCGCCGTTGACATCCCCGGCCGACGCCACCGTCAGGCCGGTCTCGCCCTGGGCGCCGACAACGGTGAAGCCGTTGGTGCCGTCCAAGGTCGACAGATCGAACTCGGCGCCGAGGCCGCCGGTCTGGCCGAAGACCACATAGGCCTCGCCACGATCGAAATTGGCCTTGGGCGCGCCGATCACGATGTCGGCGATGCCGTCGCCATTGATGTCGCCGGCACCGCTGACCGCGCGGCCAGCCTGGCTGCCCGGGGCAAAGCCGGTCAGCAACGTGCCGTTGGTGCCGTCCAGGGTGGACGGATCCAGCCCGGCCGGCATGGCATCCGCGCCGCCATAGACGAGATAGGCCTCGCCGGCGTTCGGCTGACCGTTCGGGTCGCCCTGGAAGGCGCCGACGATCAGGTCGTCATAGCCGTCGTTGTTGACGTCGCCCGCGGAGCTGACCGCGCGGCCGGCATTGTCGTTGGTGTCGTTGCCGCTGATCGCAAAGCCGTTGGTGCCGTCCAGCGTCGAGAGATCGACACTGGCGCCGAGCCCGCCGGACTGGCCAAACACCACATAGCTCTGCCCGGCATTGGCGACACCGTTGGGATCGGCGTTGTTGGCCCCGACGATCAGGTCGGCGATACCGTCGCCATTGAAGTCGCCGGCGGAACTGACCGTCGTGCCGGCAAGATCGCCCGCCGCAAGTCCGTCGACGACGAAACCGTTGGTGCCGTCCAGGCTCGACAGGTCGAGGCTGGCGCCGAAACCACCGGTCTGACCGAACACGACATAGGCCTGCCCGGCATTGGACAACCCGTTCGGATCGGCATTGTTGGCGCCGATGATCAGGTCATCGATACCGTCGCCGTTCACGTCGCCGACATCGGACACCGAGATACCGGCCAGGTCGTTCGTGGCGATACCGTTGATGGTGAAGCCGTTGCTGCCATTCAGGTTGAACACGTCCACGGTGGCACCGAAACCGCCGCCGCTGCCGAAGATCACATAGGCCTCGCCGGCATTGGCGGCGCCCGCCGGGTCGCCGAGGTGGGCACCGACAATCATGTCGGCGTAGCCGTCGCCGTTGATATCGCCGGCCGAACTGACGGAGATGCCGAAGCGGTCCATCATGTCGGCGCCGTTGATGGTGAAGCCGTTGCTGCCATCGACCTCGGTGATCGAGATGTTGTTCTTGGCGACCACGACATCCAGGCTCGCCGTGCTGGTCGCACCGGAGCCGTCGGCGATGGTGTAGGTGACGGTCTCGGTCACCGTATCGCCCATCTGAAGCGATTCGTATGCGCCGGCCGGATCGAACTCGACCGTACCGTCCGAGTGCACGTACAGGTAGGCGCCCGACGGCAGGATCAGTTCCACGAAACCGTCTATCGACATCGCGGTACCGTTCACGTCGGTGACCTCGAACCAGTCGCCCTGATCGGGATCGACATCGTTGGCAAGGACACCGAAATCCGGTTCGATCCCGGTGAATTCCATACTGTCGACGACGATCGAGTCGGCGACCGCCACCGGACCGTCATTGCTGCCGGTAAGGGTGATCGTCACGGTGCCGGCAGTGGTGCCGTCGGCACTGTCACCCGCCGTGTAGGTGAAGCTGTCGGTGGCCGTGAGGCCCTCATAGAGGTAGTCGAAGGCAGTGCCCGGATCGTAGCTGTAGCTGCCATCGGCGAACATGGTCAACACGGCACCGGAGGCCAAGGTGACCTGTGCACCGTTGACCGGATCCACGTCGACGCCGTCGACGATGACCACGCTCAGCGAGTCGCCGGCGTCCGGATCGAAGTCGTTGGACAGCACGCCGTCCACGGCCGACACGGTCAGGACCGCGTTCTCACCGGTCGCGCCGACGTCGTCGCCCACGACCGGGCCGTTGTTCACGCCGTTGATGGTGACGGTAACCGTCGCCGTCTGCGAGGCACCCTGGGAGTCTGTGACCGTGTACTCGAAGGTGTCGGTGCCGGTCTCACCGGCCCGCAGGGAGTCGTACTGCCCGTTGGGGTCGTAGCTGTAGCTGCCGTCGGCGTTCATCGTCAGCAGCGCGCCGGAGGCCAGTGTCATGGCCGAACCGACATTGGCCGCCACGCCCTGGACCGCGCTCACGGTCAGCGTATCGCCGAGATCGACGTCGCTGTCGTTCGACAGAACGCCATCGGCGGCGATGACCGTGAAAGCCAGATCCTCGTCGGTGGCCGCGACGTCGTCGGCCGCGGTCGGGCCGTCATTGGCGCCCTCGATGGTCACCGTCACCGTCGCGGTATCGGTGCCGCCATGGCCGTCATCCACCGTATAGGTGAAGCTGTCGGTGCCGGTCTGCCCGACCTGAAGGCCCTCGAAGGCACCGTTCGGGTCATAGATGTAGCCGCCATCGGCGCCCATCGTCAGCC
>JABDIP010000095.1 GCA_013003675.1 Inquilinus sp. | reverse complement strand
CTGGAGGGAAGGGCGGCACGGCTCGGTGCGGCGGCCGGCGCGACAGCAGGCGGCTCAGGTCGGCGCCGTTTCGCGTCGGATGCCATCGCGGTCGGACTCTTTGGATCCGAAGGATTAACCGCTTCTTAGCGGTCGTGCCCGAAAGTGGCTGTCTCGCCCGCGCGGCAGGAGGTCCCGGCGCGAGTGCTCTGGCCCCGTTTGGCCAGGGTGCCCCTGCCGCATCGCCTCGGTGGTCTGGGCATGCAGACGAAGATTTCGGTCGCACTCGGCAATACGCGGAAGTCGGTCCAGACCGACGATCCTCAGATCAGCGCCAATGGCAGCCATGTGGTCATCGATGTCGAGGACGAGAAGGGCGATCTCATCTCCCTGCTGCTCGATCGCGATTGCGTCCTGCGCATCCTGCAGAATGGCTATCGCGCCGGCATGTTCGACCGCATTCTCGCGGACCAATCCATCGCCTGATCCCCGCCCAAGCCCTGTTGACTGCAAAATCACGCTGTGATCGCAGTCTTAAGCGGCCGTTAACCTTTTTTCTGCAGAATTGAATTGTCGAAATGGTGTGAAGTTCTATTAGAGAATCCTACACAATTTCGAGATTACGATGGAATATCGGGGCAATATTAAACCACTATAAGGTGATTATTGCCAGCCTCGTTTGCGGCCTTTAAAGGGAGAGGGCTGCCTTTTCGGTCTCTCTTCGGCCGTGAGGAGGAGTAGATGAACAGTCTGGTGAGAATTATTGCCGCCGCGACGCTGGCAGCCGTCTTTGGCGCGTCCAGCGCGGCGACGGCCCAGGAGCAGCAGCGCGTGCCCTGCGGCGATCGCGTGGCGATCATGTCGCATCTCGAGGACGGCTACTCGGAAAAGCCGGTCGCCATGGGCCTGGACGCCCAGGGCCGGGTGCTCGAAGTGCTTGCCGCGCCCTCGGGCACATGGACCATGCTGGTCTCGACCCCCGGTGGACTGACCTGTCTGATCGCCAGCGGCGTTGCCTGGGAAGAGCTGCAGAGCAAGGCCGGGGTCGACCCCGCCGCCTGACCGGCTACGGTTCGATCCGCAGGCGGCGGCCCCCGATTCAACCGGGCGACCGGCGACCTCGTTTCCTGGCCGGCCGCTTCTGCCGCCGGGCAGCCTGGAGCGCCGAGTCCGCCCAGTCCAGCAGCGCGTCCGGCTCCTCGAACACCGCTGCCGGCACCGGGTAGTAGGACATCGTCATCGGCCGTTCCGCGGACGGGCGGAACGGCTGCATTCCCGCTGCCGCGAAGCGCTCGCGATTGCCGTCATCCACCTTCAGGAACAAGACGTCGTTGGCGACCAGGGCGAACATCCGGTCGTCGATGTAGAGCCCGTGCCCACCGAACATGGCGCGCGCCGCCACCGGCCCGAGCGGCACGAGGCGGCCGACCAGTTGGGCGATGAACGCAGGGCTGTTGGGCATATCCCGACGGATCAGCCGGCTTGGCGGGCGAAGAACGCGCCGAACGGCGGCAGGGCAAGCCGGCCGTTGGCGAGCGTCGCCGCGAAGCCATGCACGTCGGTCGCCTGCCAGTTCTCCTCGACCGGCAGCTCCGCCGGCTCGTTGGAGAAGTTGAAGGCACACAACAGGCGCTCGGCATCCCGCCGCCGCTCGAAGACGATGATCGGCTCGGCGCTGTCGCGCATCGCGAAATCGCCGGCGATCAGCGTCGGCTGGCGCCGGCGCCAGGCGAGGAAACGGCGGTAGGCGTTGAGAACCGACCCGGCATCGACGTCCTGGCGGTCGACCGCCAGCGGCAAGTGCTCGTGCCACAGCGGCAGCCAGGGCGAGCCGGTGCTGAAGCCGGCATTGGGCGCGTCGGCGGCCCAGGGGATCGGCGTCCGGCAGCCGTCGCGGCCCTTGTTGGCCGGGTACATCTCGATGCCCCACGGATCCTGCAGCAGGGCGAAATCGAGATCGGCCTCGGTCAGGCCCAGCTCTTCGCCCTGGTAGATGCAGGCGCTGCCGCGCAGCGACAGGAGGAGCGCCATCAGCAGCTTGGCCAGCGCCGGCCGGTCGCCGGACAGCGACGGCATCTCGGCAAAACGGGTGACTGCGCGGACACAATCATGGTTGGAGAAGGCGAATGTCGCCCAACCGTCGCCAATCGCCGCCTCGAAACGCTCGACCACCGAGCGCAGCCGCTCCCAGGTCAGCTCACGCTGGGTGAGCTGGAAGGTGTAGGCGGTGTGCAGCGCCTCGCGGCCGCTTGTGTAGCGGGCGGTGGCATCGATGCTGTCGACGTCGGCGACCTCGCCGACCATGAAGCGGTCGGGGTGGCGTTCGGTCACCGAACGCAGGGCGCGAAAGCAGTCCATGATCTCCGGCCGATCGCGATCGTAGACGTGCTCCTGATGGGCGAACGGGCTATTCAGGCCGCCGGCGATATCCGCCTTCGACGCCGCCGTCTTCGGCGGATTGTCGCGCAGTTCCGCATCGTGGACGAGGGAGGTGATGGCGTCCAGCCGCAAGCCGTCGACGCCGTGCTGCAGCCAGAACTCGGTCTCCGCCAGCATCGCCTCGACGACCGCCGGGTTGTGCCAGTTGAGGTTCGGCTGGCTCTTCAGGAAATGGTGCAGATAGTACTGCGACCGGCGCGGGTCCCATTGCCAGGACGGGCCGCCGAAGACCGACTGCCAGTTGTTCGGCGGCGAACCGTCCGGCTTGGGTGCGGCCCAGACGTACCAGTCGGCCTTCGGATTGTCGCGGCTCCGGCGGCTTTCCTCGAACCAGGCGTGCTCGTCGGAGGTATGCGCCAGCACCATGTCGACGATGACCTTCAGACCCCGGACATGCGCCTCGGCGATCAACCGCTCGAAATCCCGATTGCTGCCGAACATCGGGTCGACGCTGCGGTAGTCGGCCACGTCGTAGCCGAAATCGCGCATCGGCGATTTGAAGAACGGTGAGATCCACACCGCGTCGACCCCGAGGCCGGCGATGTGGTCGAGCCGGCGGACGATGCCGGGCAGGTCGCCGATGCCGTCGCCATTGCTGTCGAGAAAGCTGCGCGGATAGACCTGATAGATGACGGCGCCGCGCCACCAGGGCGCCTGCTGCGTTTCGGTCATGGGCGGGGGCCCTTCGATGAACGGGAGTTGCTGCCGAACTCCGGAAGCTCGCCTTTAGGACGACTCGCCGGCATCCCGCAAGCGAAGAATTACCCCTCCGCGGAATCCCCGCGCCGGCGTGCGGGGGCCGGGGCCGGCGCG
>JABDIP010000085.1 GCA_013003675.1 Inquilinus sp. | reverse complement strand
GCTCTACCCTGTTCCCCCTCCCCCTCGATGGGGGAGGATCGGGGCGGGGGTGGTTGCCCGGCAGGGCAAAATGCGGGGCTGCCATCTATCCGGCGTGGTCGGCTGTTGCCAACATCCGCCCGTAGGGGCCATATGCCGGGCCATGAGCGTCGTCACCCGTTTCGCCCCCAGCCCGACCGGCCTGCTGCATGTCGGCAATGCCCGCACCGCCCTGATCGCCTGGTTGTTCGCCCGGCACGCCGGCGGCCGCTTCCTGCTGCGCCTCGACGACACCGACACCGAGCGATGCCGGCCGGAATTCGCCGCGGCGATCGAGCGGGACCTGGCCTGGCTCGGGATCGACTGGGATGGCTTCGCGCGGCAGTCGGAGCGCACCGCCCTCTACGCCGCGGCGATCGAGAGGCTGAAGCGGCAGGGTCGGCTCTACCCCTGCTACGAGACGCCCGAGGAGCTGGCGCTGAAGCGCAAGAGCCTGCTGTCGCGCGGCCGGCCGCCCATATACGACCGCGCCGCGCTGGCGCTGGGCGATGCCGAGCGGGCCGATCTGGAGGCGAAGGGGCTGCGGCCGCATTGGCGCTTCCGGCTCGACCACGCGGCCATCGAATGGGAGGATCTGGTGCGCGGGGCGGTGCGGTTCGACGGCGCCGACCTGTCCGACCCGGTGCTGATCCGCGCCGACGGCACCGCGCTCTATCACATCGGCTCGGTGGTCGACGACATCGAGCTCGGCATCAGCCACATCGTGCGCGGCGAGGACCACGTCGCCAACACCGCCGCCCATGTCCAGCTCTTCGAGGCGCTGGACGCGCGGCCGCCGCGCTTCGCCCATCTGCCGCTGCTCGCCGACGCCGTCGGCAAGGGCCTGTCGAAGCGCCTCGGCAGCCTGAGCCTGCAGGCGTTGCGCGAGGAGGAGGGGCTGGAGCCGATGGCGGTGGTCAGCCTGCTGGCGCGGCTCGGCACCGCCGACCCGGTCGAGCCGTTCGCCGGGATGACGCCGCTGATCGCCGGGTTCGATTTCGGCAAATTCGCCCGTGGCACGCCGAAATTCGATCCGGCCGACCTCGGGCGCCTGAATGCCCGGATCCTACACGGAACCGACTACGACAACGTCGCCGGCCGGCTCGCGGCGCTCGGCCTGGAAGCCGCCGACCGACCCTTCTGGGAGGCGGTGCGCCCCAACCTCGCCCGCTTCGACGCCGTGCGCGACTGGTGGGAGATCGTCCACGGCACCATCGAGCCGGCCGCCGGGGATCCGGCCTTCCTGGCCGAGGCCGTGAGCGTGCTGCCGCCCGAACCGTGGGACGGCACGACCTTCGCCGCCTGGACGGCGGCACTGAAACAGGCAACCGGACGCAAGGGCCGGGAGTTGTTCCAGCCCTTGCGCCTCGCCCTTACCGGCCGCGATCACGGCCCGGAGATGAAGCTCCTGCTGCCGCTGATCGGGCGGCGGACCGTTCTGGCCCGATTGTCCGGCCGGGAAGCCTGACCGGTCGCAACGGCGGCCGGATTGAGCTGCCCTATTCGAGCTGATCTTCATCCTCCTCCTCGGCCTCCGGCTCGTCCTTGTCGTTCCAGCAGCCGAAGGCGCTCCTGTCGTCCTTCAGGCAGGGATCCGCGACCTTGACTTCGCCGGGGTTCTCGGCGCTGATCACCTTGTTCCAGCTCTGCTTCGTCGTGTCGGCGTTCGCGGCGCCGGCGGCGAACAGCAGGGCGATGGCAAGTACGACATATCTCATCGGATGACCTCATATCTGTGCGCGGGTTTGCGGCGCTCCTGGCCGCGTCCCCCTATACGAACTGTTTACCATGAATACTCGGGATTAGAGGTAAATCATTGATATGGCTCAGTCCGATCGTGAACTTTCCAACTCGAACGCTCCGTGGACGGCCCACTCTGCCCCCTTGCCGGCAGCTCGGTTCTCGCGAGTTTGGCCGGTTAACCACACCTTAGGTATCGATCGAATATGACTGGCGACCAGGACCGATCAACTGAGACCGAATTCCGCAGGGAGGATCCCGACCGATGACCGCTCCACGCCACGCCGACGGTGGTCGACTGGGTATCGCCGCATTGGCCCTGGCCGCCATTGCCCTATCCGCCTGCAGCAGCACCCAGCAGGTGTCGCACCAGCGCATGATGGCGCCGGTCAACATGGAAGTGGCCGAGCGTCGCGAGGTTGCCGTCGTCGAATTCACGGGCGAGGGCGGCCAGCAGATCTCCGATCGCCTGGCCGCAACCCTGGAAAACGTGCGTCTCAACGGACAGCCGGTCTTCCGTGTCGACGGTCCGGTGCGGCTGCACCGCGGGCGGCACGCCTCGATCGGCAACGTCGACCGCGCCGACGCGCTGGACTATGCGCGCAGCGTCGGGGCCGGCGCCGTGGTCATGGGACAGGCCGATTTCGACACCGACACGCAGTTGCGCGAGCCTGACGTCTCGGAGAGCTGCGTCACCCGCGACCAGCTTGGCAACTGCGTCAAGACGGCGATCGAGATCCGGCAATGTGTCGACATCACCGTGTCCCTGACCTATGCCGCCGAGGCGCTCGACACCGCGACCGGCAGCCCGATCTACAACCGGCGGCCGGGCGATCTGAAGGACCGCACGACCGAGTGCCTGTCGACCGGCGACAACCCGGCCCTGCTGATCACCCGGTTGATGAACAACGATTTCGAGCGCTCGGTGGCGGGGCTGCGCAACCAGCTCATCGCCCGGGCGGCGGCCGATATCCACCGCGACATCGCGCCCTATGCGGAGACCTTCCAGGTCGCATTCCTGCGCGAGCCGGATACCGCGACGGGAGCGGCGGCCGCGGAATTCGAGCAGGCCAACGATCTGGTCGGCGCCGGCCAGGCCGAGGCGGCGTGCGCCGTCTGGCAGCGCATGGCCCGGTCCGGCGTCTCGGACCTGGCGCTGTCGTACAACCTGGCCGCCTGCGCGGAGAATTCCGGCAACTACCGTGCCGCGATGGAGGCCTATGACGCGGTCGACACCATGATCTTCCGAATGCCGCGCAGCGGTGGCGGCGATCCCAACTACGACCTCGAAGACTGGGCCGGACTGCTGTCGGCGGCCCGCGGCCGGGTCGCCCGCCTGCACGAATCCGAGGAGACCCTGGCCGTCTTCGCCGGCGCGCCGAGCTTCTAGGGTCTGATCGCCGGTCCACCGGGTCCACCCCCACCC
>JABDIP010000070.1 GCA_013003675.1 Inquilinus sp. | reverse complement strand
CTGCCGGGCATCGGCCGAGGCCCGCTGAGCCGAGGCCGACGGTCGGGCCGGGGTGGAGGCCGACGACGGTGGCGTGCCGCCGAGCTGGATCGGCCGGCGCGGCGGCACCGGCGCCGACGGCGAGCCGTCGACGGCAGCCTGCTGCACCGGGGGCGCCGCCGGCATCGATTGCCGCGGCAATACCAGCCGCTGGCCGACATAGATCGTAAAGGGCGGGCGCAGCCGGTTCAGCCCCGCCAGATCCTCGACGTCGACACCGTGCGTTCGGGCAATAGCGTAGAGCGAGTCGCCGGCCGCGACCGTGTAGCTGGCCGGCGATGGCATCCGCAGAATCTGACCCGGCCAGACCGTATAGGGCGGTGTCATGCCATTGGCGTTGATGATCGCCTGCTGGGTCACGCCATGGCGTCGGGCAAGTCCATACACGGTGTCGCCCGACCGGACGGTCACCGTGGCCGGGGACGCCGAGACGGGAGAATAGGCCGACCGGGGCTGAAACCTCGGTCCCGCGCAGGCGTTGGCCAGCAGGACCGCCAAAACGAGAACGGAGAACGATGCGATGCGGCGAATGGCTATGTCCTCCCCTTCAGCCGCCGACCGGTTGGTCCGGCTGCTCCGGCAGCAGCGGAACGAAACGCACCGGCCAGAGGTCTTCGCGTTCCAGGCCCGTCTCGGTGCGGCGGTAGCGAACCACACGCTGCTCCCGATGTTCGTCTCCCATCGGAATCACCATCAGGCCGCCGAGGGCGAGCTGGTCGGCCAAGGCGCTGGGCGGGTCGTCGCCGCCATGGGCGGCGGTCACGATGATCCGGTCGAACGGGGCCTGCTCCGGCCAGCCTCTCGTGCCGTCGCCGGGCCGGGCGGTCAGGTTGTGGATGCGCAGCCTCAGCAGCCGTTCCAGGGCGACGTCCAGCAGTTCCTTGTGCCGTTCGATCGTGTAGACGCGGCGGCACAGCTTGGCGAGCACCGCCGCCTGATAGCCGGAGCCGGTTCCGATCTCGAGCACTTTGTGCCGGTCGCCGGCCTCCAGGGCCTGGGTCATCAGCGCCACCACCAAAGGCTGGCTGATCGTCTGCCCAAGGCCGATCGGCAGCGCCATGTCCTCATAGGCCCGGTCCTGGAACGCCGGCGGCACGAATGCCTCGCGCGGCACCCGCTCGATGGCGCCGAGCACCCGGTGGTCGGTGACGCCCGACCCGCGCAAGGCCATCAGCAACCGGATGCGGCGCGAATGCTCGATCACTGGAAGGTCTTCTTCAGCGCCGCGATGGTCGGATCGTGCGAGAGGTTCATGAACAGCGGCGTCACCGGGATCAGGCCCTTGCGCAACGCGTGGGTATCGGTCTCGCCGCTGGCCTGCTCGTCGGCGCGGGTGGTACCGATCCAGAAATAGGTCCGCCCGCGCGGATCGACCCGTTCGCTCAGATCGTCGCCGATCTTGCGGAACCCGTGCGGGACGACCGAGAAGCCCTTGATGTCGTCCGCCTCGCGGGCCGGGAAATTGACGTTGACCAGCACGCCGGGCGGCCAGTCGACGGAGGTCGCCCTGCGGACCGCGTCGGGACCCCACTTCTCCGCCGTGCTCCAGTATGGCGGTCCGTCCTCGCTGAATTCCTGGCTGAGGGCGACGGCGCGGATGCCCAGCAAGGTCGCCTCCATAGCCGCGGCAATGGTGCCGGAATAGGTCACGTCCTCGGCGATGTTGCGGCCGTGGTTCACGCCCGACAACACCAGATCGGGCCGGTGGTCCTTCAGCACGTGATTGACCGCGAGCAGAACGCAGTCGGTCGGCGTGCCGTCCGCCGCGAAGCGCCGCTCGCTGACCTGCCGCAGCCGCAGGGGGCGGTGGATGGTCAGCGAATGGCTGGTCGCGCTCTGCTCCTGTTCCGGGGCACAGACCCAGACGTCGTCCGACAGGGCCGCCGCGATCCGCTCCAGCACGCCGAAGCCGGTGGAGTGGATGCCGTCGTCATTGGTAAGCAGGATGCGCAGCGACATGACCTCTCCAATTGCCGGCGGGCGGCTCAGCCGTCGCCGAAGACCGGCAGGCGCGAAACCAAGGACCGCCGCGCGCCCGCCTGCCACGGGCCACGCGGATCGCCGCCGTCGCTAGGCGGCGGCGATCAGGTCGATGCCGCCCATATAGGGCCGCAGCACGTCCGGGACGGCGATGCTGCCATCCGCCTGTTGATAGGTCTCCAAGACCGCGATCAGCGCCCGGCCGACGGCGACGCCGGAGCCGTTCAGCGTGTGCACGAATCGGGTCGCCTTGTCGCCCTTGGCGCGGCACCGCGCGTTCATCCGGCGGGCCTGGAACGCGCCGCAATTGGAACAGGAGGAGATCTCCCGATAGGCGTTCTGCCCCGGCAGCCAGACCTCGATGTCGTAGGTCTTGTGCGCCGAGAAACCGAGATCGCCGGTACTCAGCGCGACCACGCGGTAGGCCAGGCCGAGGCGCTCCAGCACGGTCTCGGCACAGCGCGTCATCCGCTCGTGCTCGACCTCGGATTCCTCCGGCGCGGTGATGCTGACCAGTTCCGCCTTCTGGAACTGGTGTTGGCGGATCATGCCGTGGGTGTCGCGCCCGGCGGCGCCGGCCTCCGCGCGGAAGCACGGCGTCAGCGCCACGGTGCGCAACGGCAAGGCCGTCGCCTCGACGATCTCGCCGGCAACGATGTTGGTCAGCGACACCTCGGCGGTCGGGATCAGCCAATGCCCGTTCGTGGTGCGGAAATTCTCCTCGGCGAATTTCGGCAGTTGCCCCGTGCCGTAGAGCGCGTCTTCGCGGACCAGCAGCGGCGGCGAGACCTCGGTGTAACCGTGCTCCCGCACATGCAAATCGACCATGAACTGGCCCAGCGCCCGCTCGAGCCGGGCCAGGGCGCCGCGCAACAGGACAAAGCGGGAGCCGGACAGCTTCGCCGCAGTGGCGAAATCCATCAGCCCCAGCGCCTCGCCCAGGACATGGTGCTCGCGCGCACTGTTCGGCCGCGCCGGTTCGCCGACGCGGCGCAGCTCGACGTTGTCGCTCTCGTCCATGCCGTCGGGCACCTCGCCCGAGGGGCTGTTGGGCAGGCCGGACAAGAGGGCGGTCAGCGCCTCGCCGGTGGCCCGTTCCTCCTCCTCGATCGCCGCCATGCGATCCTTTATCCGCGCCACCTCGTCGATCAGGGACTGCGCGTCGCCGCCCTTCTGCTTGGCGGCGCCGATCTGCCTCGATGCCTCGTTGCGGCGCTGCTGGAGCTGCTGCAGCTCGGTCTGAAGCGCCCGCCGCTTCTCGTCCACGGCCAGCACCGGGCCGGCGTGCGGTTCGAGCCCACGTCGCTCCATGGCCTGGTCAAAGGCTTCCGGATCGTCGCGGATCGCGCGGATATCGTGCATGGCTCGGCTGACGGCGGTGATTCGGACGAATCCGGCTGATTCCGGGGCGCTGTTTATAGGACGCCGACCTCGGCAAATCCAGCCTCGCAGGCGTGCCGACCCGGCCCGGGCACCTTACTCTTCCGCCGCGTCTTCTTCGGCGTCGCGTTCGGCCCGCTTCTTCTCGACCAGCCGGGCGAGCACGATCGACAACTCATAGAGGAGGAGCACCGGGATACCCAGGCCGATCTGGCTGATGATGTCCGGCGGCGTGAGGATCGCGGCAACCACGAAGACGATGACGATGGCGTATTTGCGCTTCGCCGCAAGTCCCTGGGACGAAACGATGCCGACCCGGGCCAGCAGGGTCAGTGCCACGGGCAGCTGGAAGGCCAGGCCGAACGCGAAGATTAGCTTCATCACCAGGCCGAGATACTCGCCGACGCGCGCCTCGAGCTGGATCGGCAGCATGCCCTCGGTACCGCTGGTCTCGAAGGACAGGAAGAACTTCCAGGCGAGCGGGATGACGCCGTAATAAACCATTGCCCCGCCCAGAAAAAACAGGACAGGGGTCGCCACCAGGAAAGGCAGCAGCGCCATCTTTTCGTTCTTGTACAGCCCGGGCGCGATGAACAGCCAAAGCTGCGCCGCCACGAAGGGGAATGCCAGGAACGCCCCGGAGAAGAACGCCACCTTGATGTAGGTGAAGAATACCTCGGTCAGGCCGGTATAGATCAGCCGCCGGTTCTCCCCTTGCAGCTCGTCGGCCAGGGGCTGAACCAGATACCCGTAGATACTCTCGGCGAAGAAATAGCAGACCAGAAAGCCGACGATCACGGCCCCGACCGCGTAGAACAGCCGGTCCCGCAGCTCGACCAGATGGTCGAGCAGCGGCATCTGCTTGTCTTCGTGCTCGTCGTCGGTGGCGGCCACGGGGTGTTCCTAGGAGGTCTTCTCGGTTCCGGCCGCCTTCGCCGCCGATTTGCGGGCGCCGCCGCCGGTCCGCGACGGTCGCTGCGGCAATTTCTTCACGGTCTTTCGTGGTTTTGCCGCGCCGGCGCT
>JABDIP010000065.1 GCA_013003675.1 Inquilinus sp. | reverse complement strand
GCTCGACGCCACCATCGCCGAGGCCGGGGTGCCGGCGGACCGGGCGCTGGCGGTGCCGGCCGACGTGACCGACCCGGATGCGGTCGATACCCTGTTCGCGCTGACCGAAAAGCGTTTCGGCCGGCTCGACGTGGTGTTCAACAATGCCGGCACCAACGTGCCGGGCATGCCGATCGGCGACCTGACCGTCGAGCAGTGGCGCAATGTGATCGACGTCAACCTGAACGGCGCCTTCCTGATCGCCCGCGGCGCCTTCAACCTGATGCGCCGGCAGAGCCCCCAGGGCGGCCGGATCGTCAACAACGGCTCGATCTCGGCCCATGTGCCGCGCCCGGGCTCGGCCCCCTACACCGCCTCGAAGCACGCGATCACCGGGCTGACCCGCTCGATCTCGCTCGACGGGCGGCCGTTCGACATCGCCTGCGGCCAGATCGACATCGGCAACGCCGCCTCGGACATGACCGCCCAGATGGCCAAGGGCGTGCCCCAGGCCAACGGCACCCTGGCGCCGGAGCCGACTATGGATGTGGGCCGGGTCGCCGATGCGGTGGTCTACATGGCCGGCCTGCCGCCGGACGCCAACGTCCAGTTCATGACCATCATGGCGACCAAGATGCCGTTCATCGGCCGCGGGTAGGTCGGGGCGGCCGACGCGGTGGCAAAACGACCCGGCGGCTGTCTAGGACGGAGACGAACAATCGGCCTAGGTCCTATGCGCCATGCGAACGTCCGGACCGGCCCAATGAGCAGCATGAAACGGCTCGAGTGCTAACTTCGCTGATTGACCCACAGCGGTCCTTTGCCGCTGTGCTGGTCTACGGTCCCAACCACAGAGAAATAGGGGCGAGTACTTGTGCGCCACGCCAGGTTCAATGGCGCCTGAGAGGGCGTCGCGGGATTTTGCCAATCTGCCGCTTGCAATGGAGGCTTTCGAAGATCCGAACGTTGTCCGGCGAGCGACAAATCGGATCAAGCATGGCAACATTGGCTCCTCAATTCGAAGGGAAACGCAGGTGTTTAGGTTGATTTCAACCTGCATGTCGCGGTGTCAAGAGGGTGCCGATTTCTATAGCGCGCTCAGAGGCAGAGCCTACTTCTGGGCCTCGTCCACAGCGTCAGCGTCACATGTGCCTCGGCCGGTTCGTCGAACGCGCTCTGCCCGCGTGTAAATCCAGGTGGTTAACATTACCGCGCTTCCGCAGCGTCCAAGTCTTCGCGCAACTCCAGAAGCGCCCGATCCCCCGGCTCGATCGCCAGCGCTTCCTCCAGGGCCGTTTCGGCGCCTTGCAGATCACCAGTCGCGGCGAGAATTCGAACGATCATCACCCAGGCTTGGATCAGCTGTGGGTCGAGACGGACCGCTTCGCGGAACGCCGCCTCGGCCGCCTGCGGATTGCGCATCACCAATGCCGTCCCGCCGTTGACCAGATGGGTCTCCGGAAAGTCGGCCCTGGCACGCAGCGTGGCGCGCCATTCCGCCATCGCAGTCTGCGCGGCGGCCGCGATCCGGGGCGGCAGGCGCGCGCTCGGCGCGTCCAGCAGCCCGCGCGCTGCGGCGATCCGCACCGCCAGGAATGGATCCTCCAGCAGGGGGATGATGCGTTGCGCGCGGTCGATCGGCGACGCCCCGCGCTGAGCGGCGATGGCGGCCGCGCGAACCAGCGCGTCGCCATCTGACAGCAGATGCGCGACCCGGCCGGCCAATCGTTCGTCCTGCACGCTCGCCAGCAGGTCCAGGGCCGAGGCCCGGACCACGCCCGCTAAATCCTCCTGTTCGGCGATACGGACCAGCGTATCGGCGATCACCGCCGGGTCGAAGCGGGCCGTGGCGAAGCTCTGCGCGAAATGCCGACTGCGGCGGTCGCTGCCGGGAAAGCGACTGGCGATGTCGGCAGCCGCCCAGGACGCGTCGCGGTCGGCATGGCAGTCGGTGCAGGCGTTCGGCGCTCCCGTCCGATCCGACAGATCGGGTCGCGGAATCCGGAAACTGTGATCGCGCCGGCCGTCGATCCCCATATAGACCCGCTCGATCATGTGGCAGCTGGCGCATTGTGCGCCGTCGGAGCCGACGGCGTGGAAATGGTGCGACGGGTCGTCATAGAGCGCCGGCCGCAGGGTCGGAAAGCGCGCGTCCCCGGCCGGTGAGTGACATTGCGTGCAGACGGCGTTCGCTTCCGCATTGAGAGTCGCCGTATGCGGGTCGTGGCAGTCGGAGCAGCGCACCCCGCGCTCGTACATCCTGGATTGCAGGAATGACCCATAGACATAGACCTCGTCCTGGATGGAGCCGTCGGCGTGATAGAGGCCTTCGCGCAGCAGGGCGAGCCGGTAGGCATCGTGGAACGCCGTTCCGGGCAGCGGGTTGCCGTCGGTCAGCGGCTCCCTGCGGGAATGGCACCCGGCGCATTGCTGGATTTCGGTCTCGGCGGAGCCGGCGTCGAACCCGATCGTGAACCCCTTCGCCGTCAGGCCGCTCCATCGGCCGGGATCAAATCCCGCCGGCGCCCGGGCCCAGGCAACATGCGCCTCGCCGGGTCCGTGGCAGGCCTCACAACCGACGCCGATCTCGCTCTGGGTGCTGGAATAGCGCCGTGCCCGCGGATCATAATTCTTGTCGAAGCCGGTGGCGTGGCACTCAGCGCAGCGGGCATTCCAGGTCTTGTAGGGCCCGGTCCAGTGCAGGCCGTCGCCGGCCGGCAGGTCCTGGTCGGGATAGAGGTGGTACCAGCGTTGCCGAATCGCATCCCAGGCCAGGTCCAAAGCCTGCAGCCGGCCGGGCTCGGTTTCCAGCAAGTATTGCTGCAGCGGAGCGAGCCCGGCTGTGTACCTGACCTCGAATTCTGTCAGTGTGCCGTCAGGCCCATCGGTCTCGACGAAGTAACGCCCGTCCCGGGTCAAGAAGCGGCTGGTCACACCGCGATGTTCGATTGTGGCCTCGTCGAAATCTCCCAGCACCGACGATGCGTCCGGATGCTTCCAGGCCCAGGCGTGATGCGAACCCTCCCAAGCGGCGGCCGCGACCGCATGACAGGCGCCACAGGCCTGCGACCCGACATAGTCGGGGACAGCCGCGCCGGATTGCGCTGCCGCCATCGCCGGGCCGACAAACAGGAGGCCGAATGCAGCCACAATGCCGTCAAGACGAAGACCCATCAATTCGGCTTCACTTCGAATGGCTGCGCCGCCCCGGTGGTCCCTTACTGCTCCGCCGTTGACAGCTTCTACCTTCCGGGCCGCCCGGAAGGACGCAGATTGAAGATGAGCGGGCTCAATTCGCCCCGACGCTTGTCTGAAGCTTCTCAAGCACCTGGTCGATGGAAAAACTGCCTGCTTTCTGGCGAGGGGGAAACTCCTCAAACGTTTCAAGGAATTGTGCCACGTATTGTTGGGCCGGAACGAAGAAGAAGACCCGGTCGAGCATCCAGTCGTAGTAGGTGTTGGATGTCACATGCGCGCGCTCATACGGGTCGCGACGCAGATTGGTAATGAGCGGGGCCCGCAGTTCCGTCCACGGCTGGACCCACGCCCGCAGCGTGTCAGGGCGCTCCTGCTCCATGAAAATGACCTTCCAGTCGTTGTAGCGCAGGGCCGTCAACTCGCCGCCGTCACCAAAGTAGAAAATCTCGTTTCGCGGTCCCCGCTCTGCATTTCCGAGCAAGTGGGGCAAGAAATTGTAGCCATCGAGGTGAACCCTGTACTCCCGGCCGATGGCCGGCACACCACCCTGCAGCAGGTCCTCTTTGATGGTCGGCCGGCCGGCGGCCGCCAGGTAAGTCGGCAGCCAGTCCATGTGATGCATGATCTCGTTGGAGATCGAACCCGGAGCTATTTCACCGGGCCAGCGGACCATAGATGGTACGCGCCAGCCGCCTTCCCAATTGGTGTTCTTCTCACCGAAGAAGGGGGACGAACCCGCATCCGGCCACGTGTTCATTTGCGGGCCATTGTCGGTGGAGTAGTGGACAATGGTATTGTCGGCGATACCGAGCTCGTCGAGCTTGGCGAGGAGCTGGCCCACATGCATGTCATGCTCGACCATGCCGTCGGCGTACTCGTCCTGGCCTGAGATGCCGAGGATTTCATCTTTTATATGCGTGCGGAAGTGCATGCGTGTGCCATTCCACCAGACGAAGAACGGCTTGTCCTGGTCGTGCGCGCGCTGGATGAAGTCGAGAGCGGCAGCAACGGTCTCGTCGTCCACCGTCTCCATGCGCTCTTTGGTCAGTGGTCCGGTATCTTGGATCTGGCCATCGGCCGAGGACCTGATGACACCGCGCGGACCGAACCGTTCTTGGAATGCGGGATCTCTGGGATAGTCGCGGTTCTCCGGCTCTTCCTCCGCATTGAGGTGGTAGAGATTGCCGAAGAACTCGTCGAAGCCGTGGTTGGTCGGCAGATGCTCGTCACGGTCGCCGAGGTGATTCTTGCCAAACTGCCCGGTGGCGTAACCCTCCGCCTTCAGCAAGCCGGCGATCGTCGGGTCTTCCTCTTGCATCCCCAACTCGGCACCAGGCATCGCGACTTTTGAGAGCCCCGTCCGGAACGGGCTTTGGCCGGTGATATAGGTAGATCGCCCGGCCGTGCAGGACTGCTCGCCGTAATAGTCGGTAAACATCATGCCTTCGCGCGCGATCCGGTCGATGTTTGGCGTGCGGTATCCCATCAGGCCGAAGGTGTATGCGCTGATGTTTGACTGGCCGATATCGTCGCCCCAGATGACCAGGATGTTGGGCTGGTCGGTTTGCGCCCCGGCAGGGGATGCAACCGCGACCGCCAGGGCCGCCGCAATAAGAAGCCGTTTCATCCTCTACTCCCTGTCTTTACCTTATCGCGGAGGCGCGTTCTTCCGGCACAAGGTCGGCCGGCGACCTCTGGTTGGATGCCAGTGGCCTATCTGCAAGGGTAGCTCCGAACATAATACTTGCAAGCCGCAAAACGAGGCGGAGCGCACCTCCTGTCTCTGCGTGCCAGATGGATGCCTTCGTAAGGCACCACCATCGCCAATTGACGGCGAGGCCGAACGGTACAGACCGGTCACATGGGTAACAGATTGGACCGGGCACATGGGTAACAGGTTCAGTATTCGGCCAGGAGGTGGCCGATGCCCTGGAGAGAGACCTGTCCCATGGATCAGAGATTGGCTTTTGTCACCGAATATCTGCGCGGCGAGGTGCCGATGACGCAGCTGTGCGAGCGTTACGAGATCAGCCGCAAGACCGGCTACAAGTGGGTGGAGCGGTTTCTGGAGTTCGGGCTTGCTGGGTTGGAGGATCGGTCTCGAGCCCGCCACAGCCAGGGTGGCCGGATGGCTCCGGCGATGGCGGAGGAGATCCTGGCGCTACGCCGCCGCCGTCCCTTCAGGGGGCCGCGCAAGCTGCGTGCGGTGCTGCTGCGCGAGGCGCCGCAGACCGCTTGGCCGGCGGCGAGCACGATCGGCGATCTGTTGCGCATCCACGGGCTCAGTCAGCCGCGCCGCCGGCGCCGACGGGCGACGGTGGTCCGCCGGGCGTTCCGCACGGCCGCGGCGCCGAACGATGTCTGGTGCATCGACTTCAAGGGCTGGTTCCGGACCGGCGATGGCCAGCGCTGCGACCCGCTGACCATCACCGACGCCTATAGCCGCTC
>JABDIP010000062.1 GCA_013003675.1 Inquilinus sp. | reverse complement strand
AGACCCTCGGGTACTACCGGAGCGAGACCGGCAGCCAGCACTATCCGCCGCTATTCCGCCTGTTCTATCCCGACCGGGGCGATTTCCTGGCGCTTGTGTCGAACCTCCGCTCACGCCCGGAAATGCTGCGGCTGGCGAGGGCGTATCGCGCGGCGTCGGACTACCCGCTGGAACACGTCGCGACCCTTGCCGTTGTCCCAGGCGTCAGTTGGAGCGATCACCGCTCGTTTTGGCGGCATGGCTATCGGGCGGTCATGGTCACGGACACCGCGTTCTATCGATATCCGCATTACCATGCCGCCGAGGATACGCCCGACAAGCTGACTTACGGCGCCTTCGCGGCGGCCCTGGACGGGCTGTATCGGGCGCTGGTCTCGATCACGCGCTGATCCGCCCGCGCGACAAGGCGGGCGATCGATCTGGGTCCCGGTCCTCGGGCGAGCGACCGGGTCGGGATTCCACAGCGAGCGGCTGCGGGCTAGGGTTGGGGGGGTCTGGAGGATCCAACCGGGGTCTCGGCCCAGTCCGCGAGCCTGACCAGCCGCGTCTTCGGCCCCCAATCGCCCGGCCGCGCCTCGAACACGCCGGCACAGGGCGCGCCGCAGTCCGGGCAGCGGCCGTCCGGCGTCAACCGCCAGTCGAGGATGCGGTACCGGTCGCGGCGAATCAGGGTGGCGCCGCAGCCGTGGCAGTACGTCGTGTCACCCTCGACGTCGCGGACATTGCCGGTATAGGCATGGCGCACGCCGTTGCGGCGGGCGATCGTGCGGGCGCGCGACAACGTCACCGGCGGCGTCGGCGGACGGTCCAGCATCTTCCAATCCGGATGGAAGGCGGTGAAATGCATCGGCACGTCGGGACCGAGATGCTCGACCACCCAATTTGTCATCTCGTCGATCTCGGCGTCGGAGTCGTTCTCGCCCGGGATGAGAAGGGTGGTGACTTCTAGCCAGACCCGGGTTTCGTTCTTGATGTAGACGAGGGTGTCGAGCACCGCCTGCAGATGGCCGCTGCAGATCCGCCCGTAGAATCGCTCGGTGAAGGCCTTCAGGTCGACATTGACGGCGTCCATGTGCCGGTAGAACTCCGCCCGCGGCTCGGGGCAGACATAGCCGGCGCTCACCGCCACCGACTTGATGCCGACCTCTCGGCATGCCTGCGCGACGTCGATCGCGTATTCGTGGAAGATCACCGGATCGTTATAGGTGTAGGCGACGGACCGGCAGTCCAAGGCGTGCGCGGCGGCGGCAATCGCTTCCGGCATCGCCTGGTCGGCCAGCGTGTCCATTTCCCGCGACTTGCTCATGTCCCAGTTCTGGCAAAAACGGCAGGCGAGGTTGCAGCCGGCGGTGCCGAACGACAGGACCGGCGTTCCCGGCAGGAAGTGGTTGAGCGGCTTCTTCTCGATCGGGTCGATGCAATAGCCGCTCGAGCGGCCATAACTGGTGAGCACCACCGCGCCGTCCTGGCAGGCGCGGATGAAGCACAGACCGTGCTGGCCTTCGTGCATCTTGCAGTGGCGCGGGCAGAGGTCGCACTGCACCCGCCCGTCGGCCAGCCGGTTCCAATAGCGGGTCGGGTAGGCCGCGGGCGGGGTCCGGGTCGCGCCTGGAGTGGAAATCGCCATAGCCGCTTCTCACCTGCGCGCAATCCTCGCGCAGCCGGCATCGGCGAACGTTGACCCAGGTCAACCTGATCGGCTGTGCCATGGGCCAGAATGCGAAATGGCGCCGGGCCGCATGCCGGCGGCCCGATGGGACGCCACGAGCTGGAACAGGGGGACTCGCCCCGTGACCGCATCGGTTCGCCATCAATTCGGGCCCCAAGGGCCGCAGCCGTCCTTCGAGACCGGCTACTTGGCGCTGCTGCAAGACGGCGAGTTGTCCCGTCGCGTCACCGAGGCCGACAAGCACCTGAGGGATTGCGACCTTTGCGCTCGCTATTGCCACGTCGATCGGACCGCCGACGTCAAGGGGGCGGTCTGCCGGACCGGCGAGAACGCGGTCGTCCACTCCTACGGCCCGCACCATGGCGAGGAGGATTGCCTGACCGGGTGGGCCGGTTCCGGCACGATCTTCTTCTCCTGGTGCAACCTGCGCTGCGTCTATTGCCAGAACTGGGAGATCAGTTGGAAGGGCGCGGGCCGCGAGGTTACCGCCGGGGAACTCGCCGACATGATGCTCTCGTTGCAGGGCCAGGGCTGCCACAACATCAACCTGGTCAGCCCGAGCCATGTCGTCGCCCAGATCCTGGCGGCGGTGGCGATCGCCGCCGGCCGGGGCCTCAGGCTTCCCCTCGTCTACAACACCGGCGGCTACGACAGCCCGGAGGCGCTCGCCCTTCTGGACGGCGTGGTCGACATCTATATGCCCGACCTGAAGTACGGTGATTCCGACATGGCCCGGAAATATTCGCGGGTGCGGGACTATGTCGCGGTCAACCGGGCCGCGGTGGCCGAGATGCACCGCCAGGTGGGCGATTTGGCGATCGGCGAGGACGGTCTTGCCAGGCGCGGCCTGCTGGTGCGCCACCTGGTCCTGCCCAACCGGATCGCTGGTACCGAGGAGGTCATGCGCTTCCTCGCCGAGGCGGTCTCGCGCAACACCTACATCAACCTCATGGACCAGTACCGGCCCTGCTATCGGGCCGAGGACTATCCGGAGATCGACCGGCCGGTCAGCGGCGAGGAAATCGCCGAGGCGCGGGCGGCGGCGGCGCGCCACGGCCTCGAACGGCTGGACCAGCGATCCGCGGCCAGCTGGCGGTTCCTGCGCTACTGACGCTACCGCCGGTTCCGACGTCCAAAGAGGACCACATCGGCAACAGGCTTGGTTTCGAGCGGCCGGTCACTCGGCGATGTCGCCGCCGCGCCGGTAGATTGCCCTGTGCGCGGAAACCGCCTCGAATCCGGGGGTGCCCGCCGGCAGGCGTTCGTGCTTGCCGAGCATGAGGATGCCGCCGGGCGGCATCAGCCGGGCGAGACGCTCGGCGGTCTGCCGCTGCCCCGCCTCGTCGAAATAGGTGAAGGCGAGGTTGCGGCACAGGACTAGATCGAAGGGTCCGGCCGGCAACGCCGCACGCAGGTCCTGTTCCAGAAAACGCACGTTCCGGCGAATTTCGGGGCGCAGGCAGTAGAGGTCGTGCTCGGCCTCGAACCCAGCCGCCTTCCATTCCGGCGGCAGGTCCTTCAGGCTGCCGGCGCCGTAGCAGCCGCGGGCGGCCCGTGCCAGGCTCGCGGGATCGCTGTCCGTTGCCAGGATATCGGCGGTCATGTCGGGGCAGCGCCGGGCCAGGTCGAGCCGCCAGAGCAGGGCCAGCGTGTAGGGTTCCTCGCCGCCGCAACAGCCCAGGCTCAGACAGCGCAGACGGCTCGCGCCGTCTTGCCGCAGGTATCCGCAGAGCGCAGGCAGGATCTCGGCCCGGAGGTGATCGAAGACCCCGCGGTTCCGGTAGAAGCGGCTGATCGTGACCCGGCACAACCCCTCAAGAATCCGCCATTCCGCGGCATCCCGGTCCAGGTGCTCCCGGTAGGCCACGAGATCGGCCAATCCCAGGGCCGAGAGTCGACGGCGCAGGCGCTTGCAGACCTGGCCGCGGACCTTGCGATAGCCGGCCCAGCGCAGACCCAGCCGCGGCAGGGCCCATTGCAGGAAGGCGGTGCAGTCGGACGGCGCCGTTCCGCCCGCCTGCGCGCCGCCGAAATAGGGCTCGGCCATGGCCGGCAGAGTGCCGGCGCCGTCGCGCCGTGGCCATGACCTCCGTCAAGCCGCCGACGAAGCCGCTGAGTCCCGCCGCGCCGAGAAAGGTTGATCAGGGTCAAGGCGCCTCCTTGCCGGCGCCGGCAGCCTGGACGGATCGCAACGCCGCCGCCCGCCGCATCGCCCGGCAGCGGCGGGATCGATGAGCAGGAGGACGGCGCCGGGTCGGCGCCGTCGAGCCGGCCGGCGACGAGGCCTCCGCCATGGTCGACTGGAACGTCGTGGTCACCGTCCGCGAGGATGCCTTCACCCGCGTCTTCCGGCTATTCTCGGAGTTCGGCAAGGTTCGGCGGGCCGGCTACTACAATGTCTTCGTGCTGAAGGTCGAGGACCGCCGGCGCTTTCTCGACAGCCTGTCGGGGCTGCTCGCCACGGATCCGGATTTGTTGAAGGCGGTGTCGCGGGTGATGCCGGCCGAAATCGTCTTCACTTTCCAGGACCGCGAGAGCTTCGAGGCGCAAGCACGCGCTGCCGCCCTGGAATGGCTTCCGAGGCTTGCGGGCATGAGCCTTCACGTCCGTATGCACCGGCGCGGCTTCCACGAGCAGATCTCGAGCCCCGACGAGGAGCGCTTTCTTGCCGAGGCGATCCTTGAACGTCTCGAGGATCGAGGGACTCCGGGCCGGATCACCTTCGAGGACCCCGATGCCATCCTCGACGTCGACACGGTCGACAATCGGGCCGGCCTCGCGCTTTGGACGCGGGAGGAGTTGTCCCGCTATCCCTTCCTCAATCTCGACTAGCCTGCGGCCGATCCCCTTCAGCGACGGCCGACCGGCAGCAGGTAGATCGGCTCCGCCTCGTCCGGCATGGCCAAGACCCGTCGGACATCGTCGTCGCGAAAGGCGCCAACCGGCGTCACGGCCAGATCCAGGCAGGCGGCCTGAAGGCAGACATTCTGCGCGACGTGGCCCGCCTCCATGTGCACGTAGCGCACCCCCCGATCGCCATATTTCCGCGTCGTCCTGGACGGGATCGCGGCAATCGCAATCACCATGGCGCTGTCCGCGATCCAGCCCTGCGAGAGGGCCGCCTGGCTGACTTGGCGTCGGCGGTCGCCCGGTGCGACCGGCTGAAGCCTGTGTGTCTCTGGTGCGTAGCGGTAGATGCCCGCACCGAGGGACTCGACCTCCGCAACGGCGACATAGAGTTCGAGAGGATAGAGCGCGCCGGCGGAGGGGGCGGTCCGGTACCCCGCCGCGTTGGTGATGCCCTGCCCGGCCCACAACAGCTGGGAAAGCTCCGGCGTCGCCAGCGAGCCGCCGGAGAACTCCCTGATCGAGCGGCGCTTGGCAAGTACCGCCGCCAGTGCCGGACCGCCTTGGCGATCGGCCGGCGGCAACGCGATCTCGGCCAACTGGTCGCCGGCCTTCGCGGAGGCTCGTTGTGTCATCGTCAGCACCAGAGCGCTCGTGGCCAGCAGCGCCGCCCGACCGCCCCGGAGGAGCAGCGCCCGACGCCCGAGCCCGGATTTCGCCATCAAAGCCACAATTCCCGCCGGGACAATCCCGGCGCTCGCCTACCGCGGCCGATCGCTGCGAGGAACGCAATTCCCCTTCAGGATCGCCCAGCCTTGGTCATGAAACTGAAGGCCGGCGTGCCGCCAGGCATTGATCTGTCTCACCGGGTCATCGTTTGGCGGGCCTCGCCATCTGCGCAATGAACGCTACGGAGTTCTGGGGACAATAAAACTGCCTCTCCCAGAGATCTCCGCAAATGCCGCAACCCGCCGCGTCCGGACCGCTGGATTGCTGTGTCGCGTTTGCTCCTCGGGATTTACGGTGACATATGTGGACGGCCCCTTTGATGCCACTTCCCCAAACGCTGTTCCGCCCTATCTGCTTCGCCCGTACCGGGCCGGCGATACCTCGGCGATTTGGTTGGCAATCCTGGCGGTGGTCTCTACCCACCGCCCGCCACCGGCGGGAAGCCGGCGCGCATGTAGGTGACGATGGACCAGATCTCGTTGTCGGCGAGCTGGCCCTTATAGGCCGGCATTTCCGAGCCGAAGCGGTTGCCGCCCTAGGCGATCGCCCACATCAGGTACTGGTCGACGGCCTTTGGCTGTTCGACCGCCGCCGCCAGGATCGCCGGCGGCAGGGTCAGGTCGCGGCCCTGCTCGCCATAGCCGAGCCCCCGGGGGTCGTGGCAGCCGGCGCAGCGGGCGGCATAGAGCCGGCCGCCGGTGGCGATCGAGGCGTGCGTCGGCGGCACCGGGTTGGCCCGGTTGACGTATTCGACCGGTATGCCCTCGGAGACGAAGGTGCGGTGCCGGACGGCGCGATCCTCGGCGGCGGCGGCGGCGCGGGCCTGGTCCCAGGCCAGGGTGTCGCCGCGCGGCGCCTGTTCGAGCGCCACCGGCGGCGGCGGGTCGATGGAGAACCGGCCGCAGGCACCGAGGCCGGCGACGATACCGGCGGCGAAGAGGGCGCCGGCGAGCGGCGTGAACCACCGCCTGAGGGTCCGATCGGCATCGCGAAACCCGGCAGCCTGCCTCACTTTCATCGTCCCCGGACTCGATCCTGCGACATTCACACATCTGTGCACCGGCGTCGCACACCCCCCATTTCGT
>JABDIP010000059.1 GCA_013003675.1 Inquilinus sp. | reverse complement strand
GCGCACCTAACCACCGGGAACACGTCAAATCCGCCTTCGTGATACACTTCCACAACGATCATGCGGCCGTCCGGCAGCCCCCAGCATTGCAGCCATTGGACGGCGGTCTGGCGTGGCCCGCGCGTCTCCCAATACAGATGCCGAGCGTCCAGCCTTTCGCGCATGAAGCGTTCGGCAGGCTTACGGATGTTATCAGGCATGGCGCACCTGCCGGCCGGCGAGGGCGCGGATGATCCGACGCAACAATTGTCGGATAATGTACATTATGACAAATGAAGTGTGATATCCGGCAGGACGTCTCACATCTCGATCACCAGCCCGTCATAGGCCGGTTCGACGCCCGGCGGCAGCGTGGCCATCAGGCGGTCGTAGTCCATGGTGTGGTTCATGTGGGTCAGGTAGGCGCGTTCGGGCTTGAGGCGCTCGATCCAGCCGAGCGCGCGGTCGAGATGGGCGTGGGTCGGGTGCGGGTCCTCGCGGGTGGCGTCGACGATCCAGACGCGGATGCCGGCCAGCGCCTCCATCGCCGTCTCGCTCAGGGTCACGACGTCGGTCGAGTACGCGAAATCGCCGAAGCGGAAGCCGAGCGACTCCGAATAGCCGTGGTCCTGGACGATCGGCACGATGTCCAGGCCGCCGGCCCGGAACGGCCCGTCGATCGGCGTCACCTGCAGGATCGGCTTGTACAGGCCGCGGTCGATTTCGACATTGCCGACCGCATAGCCGAAGCGCCGGCACAAGGTGTCCAGGGTGGCGGCGTCGGCATAGGCCGGCAGCGGCCCGCGGCCCCAAATCATCGGCCGCAGATCGTCCATGCCGTGGACGTGGTCGGCGTGGTCGTGGGTGTAGAGCACCGCGTCCAGGCGGGTCGCGCCGGCGTCGATCAATTGCGCGCGCAGGTCGGTCGGGGTGTCGATCAGCAGCGTCGTGCCGTCGCCGGAACCGTCGCCCTCCTCGCCCGGTCCCTCGACCAGGATCGCCGGGCGGCGGCGGCGGTTCTTCGGGTTGGCCGGGTCGCAGGTGCCCCAATTGTTGCCGACCATCGGCACGCCGAGCGAGCCGCCGCAGCCGAGCACGGTCACCCTGAGGGTCATGCCGGCGTTCCCGGGATCACGAGCCGGCCTTGTTGGCCGGCGCCGGCACCTTGGAGAACAGGGCGAAGAAATTGGCGGTGGTGGCGGCCGCCGCCTGCTCCGCCGAGATGCCCTTCACCTCGGCCAGCCGCGCCGCGGTGTAGGCGACGAAGGCCGGCTCGTTGCGCTTGCCGCGCTTGGGCATCGGCGCCAGATAGGGCGCGTCGGTCTCGACCAGCAGGCGGTCGAGCGGCAGGTCGGCGACGATGGCGCGGATCTCGTCGGAGCGGTTGAAGGTGAGAATGCCGGACAGCGAGACATGGAAGCCCATTTCGACCGCGTTTTCAGCGAGTTCCCGGCTGCTGCTGAAGCAGTGAATGACCCCGCGCAAGGGCTTGTCGCCGCCCTGCCCGCCGCCTTCCTCCCGCAGGATGCGGATGGTGTCGGCGTCGGCCTCGCGGGTATGCACGATCAGCGGCAGGCCGCTCTCCCGCGCCGCCTGGATGTGGGTGCGGAAGCATTTCTGCTGCGCCTCGCGCGGGCTGTGGTCGTAGTGGTAGTCGAGGCCGCTCTCGCCGATGCCGACCAGCTTCGGATGCCGGGTGACGTTGGCCAGCCGTTCGGCGGTGACATGGCATTCCGCCCCCGCCTCGTGCGGGTGGACGCCGACCGCGCCGTAGACGTCGGGGAAGCGCTCGACGATGCCCAGGGTGGCGTTGAGCCGCGACAGCCGGGTGCAGATGGTCAGCAGCCGGCCGACACCGGCGGCCCCGGCGCGGGCGACGACCTCCTCCAGCTCGTCGGCGAAATCCGGAAAGTCGAGATGGCAATGGCTGTCGATCAGCATCACGCCCCCTTCCCCTCCGCCGCCGCGTCGACATAGCGCGGGAACACGCCCTGCGGCTTGGGCAGCGGCGTCCCGGCCGCCAGCGCACCGGATGGGCCGATGGCGTCGAAGGCGCGGGCCTCGGCCGGGGCCGCCAACTGGTCGAGCAGCCGGCCCGTCGCGTCGGGCATGAACGGCGACGCCAGCAGCGCCAGACGCCGCACCGTCTCCGCCACCGTGTAGAGCACCTTGCCCATGCGCGCCGGGTCGGTCTTGCGCAGGGCCCAGGGCGCCTGGTCGTCGACGTAGCGGTTGGCGTCGCCGACGACCTCCCAGATCGCCTCCAGGGCGCGGTGGAAGGCCTGGACGTCCATCTCGGCCCGCAGCCGGGGCAGCAGCCCGGCGGCCTTGTCCATCAGCGCCGTGTCGGCGGCGGCGAAGCTGCCCGGGTCGGGCACCCGGCCGGCGCAGTTCTTGGCGATCATCGACAGCACGCGCTGGGCCAGATTGCCGAAATCGTTGGCCAGATCGCCGTTGCAGCGGCCGATCATGGCGCGATGGGAGAAGTCGCCATCGTTGCCGAACGGCACCTCGCGCAGCAGGAAATAGCGCACCTGGTCGATGCCGTACTGGCCGACCAGGGCGTGCGGATCGATGACGTTGCCCAGCGTCTTGGAGATCTTGCGCCCCTCATTGGTCCACCAGCCATGGGCGAAGACCCGGCCGGGCGGCGCCAACCCGGCCGCCATCAGGAAGGCCGGCCAATAGACCGCGTGGAAGCGCAGGATGTCCTTGCCGATCATGTGCAGATCGGCCGGCCAGAACCGGCGATAGCTGTCGGTCCCGGTGTCGGGATAGCCGATGGCGGTGATGTAGTTGGTCAGCGCGTCGAGCCAGACATACATCACATGGTCCGGGTCGTCCGGCACCGGCACGCCCCAATCGAAGGTCGTCCGGCTGATCGACAGATCCCGCAGCCCCGACTTCACGAAGCTGACCACCTCGTTGCGCCGCGAGTCGGGCAGGATGAAACCGGGATTGGCCTCGTAGAAGGCGAGCAGCCGGTCCTGCCAGGCCGACAGCCGGAAGAAATAGCTCGGCTCCTCGACCCATTCGCAGGCATGGCCGCTGGGGGCGATCATCTTGCCGTCGACTTCGGTCAGCTCGTCCTCGGTGTGGAACGCCTCGTCGCGCACCGAGTACCAGCCGGCGTACTTGCCGAGATAGATGTCGCCATTGGCGGCGATCGCCTGCCAGATCGCCTGGGAGGCGCGGGTGTGCCGCGCTTCCGTGGTGCGGATGAAATCGTCGTTGGAGAAGTTCAGCAGCCCGCCGAGGTCGCGGAAGTTCTGGCTGACCCGGTCGGTGAAGGCCTGCGGGTCCATGCCCGCCTCCTGGGCCGATTTCTGCACCTTCTCGCCATGCTCGTCGGTGCCGGTCAGGAACCGCACGTCATAGCCGTCCAGGCGCTTGAAGCGGGCCAGCACGTCGCAGGCCAGCGTCGTATAGGCGTGGCCGACATGGGGCTTGTCGTTGACGTAGTAGATCGGCGTCGTGACGTAGTAGGTCTTGTCGGCACCGGCCATGGCATCCGTCCTCTCCGCTAGGCCCGCGCCGCTTCCTCCAACGCCGTGAAGGCCTGCAGAAGAACCTGTTTCCTATCCAGATTGGCGCTATCCGCCCGGGCAAAAAGGCGGTGCGTCTTTTCCCATACCTCCAGCCAGCGTTCAAGCCCGGGCGCGCCGGCCAGCCGGCGGTTCACCTCGGCCTCGGCCGGCAGCACCAGTTCCGGCACGGCACCGCGCGCGTGGGCGCGCACCAGGCGCGACAGCCAGTCGTCGAACAGCGCCGTCACCGTGCGCCAGGCCTGCTCCGCCGCCGGGGCCGCCAGCTTGTCGCCGAGCCGGTGCACCGCGACCCGGTCGAGCCGCGGCAGGGTGGCGATCAGCTCGATGAGGCCGCGATAGAGGTCGAGCCCGCCCTCCTCCACCAGCGCCAGCGCCCGGCCGGGGCTGCCGGCGGCCAGCCGGGCGACCGCCTGCAGGTCGTCGGGCGACAGCCCCTCGACGCGGGGCCGGAGGAAGGCAATCAGGTCGGCCTCCGGCAACGGCTCCAGCGCCAGCCGGCGGCAGCGCGAGCGGATCGTCGGCAGCAGCGCGCCCGGCCGGCTGGAAACCAGGATCAGCACGGCGCGCGCCGGCGGCTCCTCCAGCACCTTGAGCAGCGCGTTGGCGCTGTTGCGGTTCATCCGTTCCGCCTCGTCGACCACGACCACCCGCCAGCCGCCCTCGGCGGCGGTCAGGCGCAGGAACGGCGCGATGCGGCGGACCGCCTCGACCGGCAGATCCTGCGGCCGCTTGCCCTTCTCGTCCGCCGGCGGCCGTTCGACGGTCAGCAGATCGGCGTGGCCGGCGGCGGCGACGCGGCGGAAGACCGGGTGCTGCGGGTCGAGGGCGAGGTCCTCGCGCGGCGCCTCGCCGAACAGCCCGGGCCCTTCCTGTTCCGCGCCGCCGGCCAGCAGGTGCCGGGCAAAGCGGAAGGCCAGCGTCGCCTTGCCGATACCGGCCGGCCCGCCGAGCAGCCAGGCATGCGGCAGCCGGTCCGATGCGGCGGCGGCCGCCAGGGCCCGCTCGGCGGCGGCATGGCCGATCAGCTCCGGATTCTCGCGCGGGGCCGGCATGGCGGCGATTGTCGCGGTCATCGGGCCAACAGCCGGGATTCGACTTCCGCCAGCAGGTCTGCGGCCACCTCGGCGATCGGCCGGGCGGCGTCGATCAGTGCGCAGCGCTCAGGTTCGCGCGCGGCGATCTCGCGGAAGCCCTGGCGCATGCGCTGGTGGAAGCCGCCATCCATCATTTCGTAGCGTGTCTCGGCGCCGCTGCGGGTCGCCGCCCGGCCCAGGCCGTCGTCGACGGGCAGGTCGAGGATCAGCGTCAGGTCGGGCCGGAAATCGCCGATCGCCACCCGGTGCAGCGCCTCGACCC
>JABDIP010000054.1 GCA_013003675.1 Inquilinus sp. | reverse complement strand
ATCTGGCCCTGCGCCTGCCCGGCCTGGGCCGCGTCGGCGGCAGCCGGGCGGTCGCCGCGCCATCCGAGAACTGACCGCCGGTCCTACAATCCATCGTCGAACCTCCGGTTGGCGGCCCCCGGGCAGCCGGCTATGCTGTTGCCGGAGCGACTCGACGACCGATATCGATGAGCAATTGGGGGAAAATCGTCGGCGGGGCGACCGGTTTCGCCCTCGGCGGGCCGCTCGGGGCAATCCTGGGCGCCGCGGCCGGCCATGCCGTGGACCGGCTGGCGGTGGCGGCGATCGAGGTTGCCTCCGCCGACGGCGAGAGTGACGACGCCACCAAGAAGGCGGCATTCACCGTCGGCGTCATCGTGCTCGGCGCCAAGATGGCGAAGGCCGACGGCAAGGTCACCGACGACGAGATCGCCGCCTTCCGGCAGGTCTTCCACGTGCCGCTGGACGAGCAGGCCAACGTCACCCGCCTGTTCAACATCGCCCGGCGCGACCATCGTGGCTTCGAGATCTATGCGCGGCAGATCGCGCGAATGTTCCGCGGCCGTCCGGCGGTGCTGGAAGAGCTGCTGCTGTGCCTGTTCCACATCGCCAAGGCCGACGGCAAGGTCGACACGGCGGAGCTGCGTTTTCTGCGCGCGGTCGCCGACATCTTCGGCTTCGACGACGCCGAATGGGCGCGCATCCGCGCCGAGGAGTTGGGCGTCGACCACGCCGATCCGTTCAACATCCTGGGCATCGACCGCACGATGGAAAACGCCGCCATCAAGCAGGCGTTCCGCCGGCTGATCCGCGAGAACCACCCCGACCGGCTGGTCGCCCAGGGCATGCCGCAGGAATTCATCGACGTCGCCAACGAGAAAATGGCGACGATCAACGCCGCCTACGATCTGGTTCGCAAGGAACGCGGCATCAGCTGATTCGACGGGCCGCCGGCCGGCCACCCGCTTGACCGCGCCGTGCCAACCGGTCTTGATGCCGCCGCCCTCGCCCCCGCCGACCGACGGACCCCCGCATGAGACCGATCGACCTGATCGTCGCCCTGATGGTCGCCTTCTTCTGGGGCCTGAACTTCGTCGTCGCCAAGGTCGGTCTGGCGCAGCTGCCGCCGGTGCTGCTGGTCACCCTGCGTTTCGCCCTGGTCGCGGTCATCCTGGTGCCGCTGGTCCGCGTGCCGTGCGGCCGGCTGAAGGAGATCGCGCTGCTGTCGGTCACCTTCGGCGTCTGCCATTTCTCGCTGATGTTCAACGGCCTGGCCCGTGTCGACGCCGCCGTGGCGGCGATTACCATCCAGATCCAGGTGCCGTTCGCGGCACTGTTGGGCGCGGTGCTCTACCACGACCCGCCGGGCTGGCGCCGTCTGCTCGGCATGACGCTGGCGATCGCCGGGGTCGGCATCCTGGCTGGCGGGCCACAGGCCAGCTCCGCGCTCTGGGCGGTCGGGCTGATCGTCGCCGCGGCGCTGGTCTGGTCGGTCGCCAATGTGCAGATGAAGCGGCTGTCCGGGGTCGACGGTTTCGCCCTCAATGGCTGGGTGGCGCTGATGGCGGCGCCGCAGCTGTTCCTCGTCTCACTGGCCACCGAACAGGACCATTGGCGGGCGATCGCCGCCGCCGACTGGCGCGTCTGGGGCACCGTCGCCTATCAGGCGGTGATCGTGGTGATCCTGTGCTACGGCATCTGGTTCCGGCTGCTGCGCGACTATTCGGTCAACCAGGTGATGCCGTTCACCCTGCTGGTGCCGCTGTTCGGCGTGGTGTCGGGGGTGCTGCTGCTGGACGAGCCGCTGAGCTGGAACCTGCTGGTCGGTGGGCTGGCGACCATCGCCGGCGTCGCCATCATCCTGTTCCGCCGGCCGCGCCTGGTCGAGCCGAAGACCCGGGCGCCGTGAGGCCGCGGATCCAATCCTAAGCCAGAGCGGACTTCCCCCGCCAACGCGGCGGCCTACACCTTGCCCGCGGCGGATCGGTCCGATCGAACCGCCTTGACCAGGGCTCCCAGCAGGGCGAGGGGGACGGTGGGAGCGGTCACTTCGACTCTGATGACCGGGTTTGCCTCATCGCATCTCAAGGATGCGTAGGGCAGGATACCCCTCGGCCCATGCCCGACGTGCCAATGCCACCTCGGAAGAGTCCTGCCGATGAGGGCAAGGCAGGCATCCACCGATGCCGTGTAGGGGGGGATGCCATCCTCTGGGGCCGCGGCGTCCATGGCCTCCCGAATGGCATGGTCCAGCCGGGCATCCGAGCCCGTCGCCCGTGCGATCCTGCCTTGGAGGCCTCGGAGTCCCGTCAGTGTTTCGCGCCTGGGTTCAATGCCCCGGGCCTCCCTTGAGCGGGACCAGAAGCGAGGATGGAAAAGCATGGCCGTGACCGCTGTCTATCAGTTTTGCCCTATCGCTGGAACGGTCGCTTTTCGGAGGACGACAGAACGTCGCTGTTCTGGCCGAAACTGTCGGTTCGGCATCGTCGTTGGCGACGACCCTGGCCAGCCGATCGACGGACGCTCCCCGCAGTTGGGACGGCGCGTTCAGCGCTTGAGGCTTTTACAGGTCATGAGGAGCGACAGCGGGCGGCCATCGGCCATCGGTTCGGTCAGGTCGAGCAGGACCAGGCCGGCGTCGCGGAGGGTCTCGTGCCAGGATTCGACAGTGCGGAAATACCAGGGCATGGGCTCCCAGCCCGGGCCGGCGAAGGCGGCAAAATCCTCGGTGCGCCAGCCGTCGCGATAGGGGCCGTCGAGCGCCCGGGGATGCAGGGTCTGGATGAAAATCCGGCCCTCCGGCGCCAGCAGCGGCTCAACCGAGGTGAGCAGTCGGGCCGCGTCCTCGTCGAGGATCGCATAGTTGAAGACGATGGCGTCGAAACCGGTGCCCAGGGACTTGGCGTCCTCGATCAGGTCGGCATAGGCGAATACCCGGTAGGCATGCCTCGGGTCGGCCTGCCGGGCGTCGGCGATGAGCGCCGCCGACCCGTCGATGCTCAGGGCCTGGCAATCGATGGATTGCGCGACGCGCCGGATCAGCCATCCTTCGCCGCAGCCGACATCGAGCAGGCGGGCCGGCTTGTGGGCCAGGATGGCGTTCACGATGGCCTCGTCGGTCCCCGCCCGCCGGGACGGTATCAGCCCGTCGCGAACCGCCCGGGCCCAGTTGCCGGCGTTCTTGTCCCAGGAGCCGGCAAGCGCTTTCGATCGGTCCTTGCGGCAGTTCCTCGCCATCAGCTTTCCGCGCGGACCATGTGGTCCGGTTCGAGGCGTCGCCAGACCGCCGGTGGCGGCTCATAGCCGGGCGGTCGGAGGACCGACGGGGGCTCGCTGGTATCGAGCGCGAAGTGGCGGCGTCGATGCGACCGATCGACGGTCGGCACCGCGGCGATCAGCCGCCGCGTATAGGAATGCGCCGGTTTGGCCAGTACGCGCGCGGCGCTGCCGAATTCGACGATCTGACCGGCGAACATCACCGCGATCCGGTGGGCGACGCGCTCGACCACCGCCATGTCGTGGGAGATGAACAGATAGGCGAGGCCCCGCTCCGCCTGCAATTCCATCAGCAGGTCGAGGACCTGCGCCTGGATCGACACGTCGAGCGCCGACACCGCCTCGTCGAGGAGGACGATCCGCGGGTCGGTCATCAACGCGCGGGCAATGCACAGCCGCTGGCGTTCGCCGCCGGAGAATTGATGCGGGTAGCGGTCGAGACTGTCGCCCGGCATGCCGACGCGGCGCAGCAGCGCGCTCATCCGGATGATGGTGGCCGCGCCGATTTCGGTGCCGGTCGCGATCACCGGCTCGGCAAGCAGGCCGCGCACGGTGAGCCGCGGGTTGAGCGACGCGAACGGGTCCTGGAACACCATCTGCGCGATCCCCGGCGTGCCCTGCCGATCGCCGCCGGCGGGAACGATCGTGACCGCGCCGCCGGCCGGCTCCACCAGGCCGAGGATCGCCCGCGCGATCGTCGACTTGCCGCAGCCACTTTCGCCGACGATCGCCAGGGTCTCGCCCGCCACCAGACCGAAATCGACGCCGTCCACCGCGCGCACGACGCCGATGACCCGGCGGAGCAGGCCGCCGCGCACCGGGAAACGCACCGACAGGTCGCGAACCGACAGGATGGGGTCTTGCGACCCGGTTGCCGGCGTGGCCGCCGCCGGTCGGTCGCCGTCGCGCGGCGCTCGCACCGCCTGGCCGTGGCGGAAATGCGGCACCGCGTTCAACAGGTCGCGGGTGTAAGGATGCGACGGCCGGTCGAAGACGCGGTCCAGTTCGCCGCGCTCGACCACGGCGCCGTCGCGCATCACCAGCACCCGGTCGGCCACCTCGGCGACCAGCCCCATGTCGTGGGTGATGAAGATGACCGACATGCCGAGTTCGTCACGCAGCTGCGCCAACAGCGCCACGATCTGCGCCTGGATGGTGACGTCGAGCGCGGTGGGCGGCTCGTCGGCGATCAACAGCCCGGGGGTGCAGGCCAGCGCGATGGCGATCATCACCCGCTGCCGCATGCCGCCCGATAGCTGGTGCGGGTAGTCGCGCAGGCGCCGCTCGGCGTCGGGGATGCGCACCCGGTCGAGCGCCTCGCGGGCCCGCCGCAGAGCGGCGCGGGCCGACAGGCCGTGATGCAGCATGAAGGATTCAGCGATCTGGTGGCCGATCTGGTGGACCGGATTGAGCGAGGTCATCGGCTCCTGGAAGATCATGCCGATCTCGGCCCCGCGGATGCGGCGCATCCGGTGCGGCGATGCCCGCGCCAGATCCAAATCGGTCCGGTCCCCCGATCCCTTGTCGCCCGGCCGGAACAGCATCCGGCCGCGCAGGATGCGGCCGCCGGCGTGGTCGATCAGGCGGTTGATCGAGAGCGCCGTCACCGTCTTGCCGGAGCCGGATTCGCCGACGATCGCCAGCGTCTCGCCCGGCTGCAGGTCGAACCCGACGCCATGCACCACTTCGCCGGCCGCCGGAGCCCGGCCGAACCCGACCGCGAGATCGCGCACCGACAGCAGCGGCGTGGCGATCCCGCCGGGCGCGGCACTCATGCTCGTGCCTCCCGGGTGCGCGGATCGACGACATCCCTGAGCGCATCGCCGAGCAGGTTGAAGCCGAGCACGCCGAGCATGATCGCCAGCCCGGGGAACGCCAGCAGCCACGGGGCGAATTCCATCAGATTGCGGCTCTCGCTCAGCATCAGGCCGAGCGACGGCGCCGGCGGCTGGGTCCCGAGGCCGAGAAAACTGAGCGCCGCCTCGGTCAGCAGCGCCCAGGATAACGCCAGGGTCGCCTGGACCGTCAGCGGCGCGGCCAGGTTCAGCAGTAGGTGCCGGGTCAGGATGTAGAATTGCGAACTGCCGAAGGTGCGCGCCGCGTCGACGAAATCCCGCATCTTGATCGACAGCGCCGGGCCACGGGCGACCCGCGCGAAGATCGGCGTGTAGACCACGGCGATCGCCAGGATCGTGGTCAGGGTCCCCGGTCCGGCGACGGTCACCACCAGCAGCGCCAGCAGGATCGCCGGAAAGGCCAGGAAGACATCCATGAACCGCATCAGCAGCGAGTCGCGCCAGCCGCCCCACCAGGCGGCCAGCAGGCCGA
>JABDIP010000048.1 GCA_013003675.1 Inquilinus sp. | reverse complement strand
CGCGCCGGCTGGTCGACGACGGCACGGTCGGCCGGATCCTCTCCGGCACGGCCTTCTTCATGTCCCATGGCATGGAGCACTGGCACCCGGATCCGGAGTTCTTCTTCAAGCCCGGCGGCGGGCCGGTGCTCGATGTCGGCCCCTATTACATCCACGCCCTGGTCAATCTGCTCGGCCCGGTCGCCCGAATCCGCTCGGTCACCGCGACCGGTTTCGCCGAGCGGCAGGTCACCGCCGAGGGTCCGCGCAACGGCCACCGCATCGCGGTCGAGACGCCGACCACGGCGCACGCCATCCTGGAGTTCGCATCCGGCACGCAGATCCTATTCGCCGCGAGCTGGGACGTCTGGAAACACGGCCATTCGCCGCTCGAACTCTACGGCACCGAGGGCTCGCTGCGGGTGCCCGACCCCAACTTCTTCGGCGGCGTCGTCGAGACGACGGCGCGGGGCGGCGACTGGACCGCCCACGATTCCTCGGCCATGCCCATGGGCGCGCCGAACTGGCCGGCCGACGCGCCCCGGGTCGCCAACTATCGGGCGCTTGGGGTCATCGAGCTGGCGCACGCCGTCCGCTCCGGCGGCGCCCACCGGTCGAGCGGCCGCCTCGCCCTGCACGCCCTGGAGGTGATGGTCGCGATCGTCACCGGCAGCGCCGACGGCCGCCCGGTCGAGATCGCCACCCGGACCGACCGACCGGCCCCCCTTTCCGAAACCGAAGCCGCGAGCTATGCGGTGGCCTGATTCTGGCTGCGGGGCCGGCTGGCGCCCATAGCGGATGGCGTCGGCCGCCACCTAAGGGTCAAACCCGAGGGATCGACCCGCCTCCCGGCGGGGGTCGGAAAAAGGGGATTTAGTAAACTGTTGTCTAATCGCGACCTTGTTCGTCAAGTTCCGAGTGATCGTCACCGCCGGTTTCATGGTTGTCTTCGCGGTCTGTGTGGGCCGGTGATGGCGGCCCGCCGCAGGATGGCTTCAGAGGGCCTGGGCGTCCCAATGTCACGGCCACGCGTTCGATCCCTTTTCAGGGCGCAGGTTTACTGACGGGTTTCGCCCGAGCCCCTCGTCCCGGCGGGGACGAAGCTCGTGTTGGCTGCGTGTTCTTGTCGTCGTCCTCCTCAGGCGGCCGCGGCCTGCTTGCTCCAGCGGAACTCGGTGCCGTCGACCCAGATGCGGTGCAGGATGACGGCGAGCTTGCGGGCCAGCGCCACGCGGGCCTTCTTCGGCCCGACCCGGCGGACCAGCCGGGCCGCCCAGGCCTTCGGCGCCGACCAGCGCGCAACCCGGCTCAACAGGCTGTTGGCGGCCTCGTAGAGCATGTGCCGGGCGAGCGCGTCGCCCTGCTTGGAGATCCGGCCCGACCAGTCCATGGCGCTGGATTGCCGGCGCTTCGGGGTGAGCCCGAGATAGGCGCCGACACTGGCGGAGCGGCTGAAGCGGTGTGGGTCGTCGATCGCGGTGATCACCGACAGCGCGGTCATCGGGCCGACCCCCGGTACCGTCATCAGCCGCCGGCACACCTCCGAGCCCCGCGCCACGGCGCCGATCCGCGCCTCCAGATCGACGACCTCGGCGCACAGCGCCCGGCGCACCGCCAGCAGCGGGCCGACCGCGTCCTCCAGCAACGGCTCGGCGACGACCAGGGTCCAGACCCGGGCCTCGAAGCCGGCCCGGGAGACCGAGCCGACCGCCAGGCCGAAGCCGCGCAGCAGCGCGCGGACCTGGTTCTCGATGTCGCGGCGCTGCCCGGTCAGTTGCTGGCGGGCCAGCAGCAGCGCCCGGGTCAGCCGGGTCTCCGGCCGTTTCGCCGCCACCTCACGGTACCAGCCGGTATAGGCCAGCTGGGCCAGGCCCTCGGCGTCGTTGGCGTCGGTCTTGTTCATCCGGCACGACAGCGCCGCCTTCGCCCGCCGGGCGTCGACGATCACCGCCGGCAGCCCGGCCGCCGACAATGCACGCTGCAGCCAGCTCGACTGGCCGCCGGTCTCCAGCACCACCAACCGCGCCGCCGGCGCATGGCGCTCCAGCGCCGCCGCCAGCAACTCGGGATGGGTCGCCTCGCGACCCCGCGCCAGCACCGCGCCGGTGCCGTCCACCACGCAGAAGTGAGTCTCTTTCAGGGACACGTCCAAACCGACATACTGCTCCATGGTCACGCTCCTCTCATGGCCTATTGGGGCTGCTTCTACACAGACCCCGCATCTTAGGCTCGGAGCGTGACCAGCCGCGATTACGGCCATGTCACCGCGCCTCCAGCGCCGCCAGCCAGGCGGGTCGCCGACCCCCCATGGCGTCATTGCGAGGCGCGCCAGCGCCGTGGCAATCCAGGAGCGGCAAGGGCCGATTCCGGCCGAGTTACGGTGACATGGCCGCAATTGAAGGATCGTGTCCCAGGGAGTGGTGCACGGGCGCGGACCGGCTCTCGATCTCCGGCCGATTGCCGGCATTGCGGCGGGAACGGCAAGACCGGCCCCCGATTTCGTCATATTCGCGAAGAACAATGTTCACACAAGACAATTGCCATCGTCTCACGAACAGGCGGCCGCGGATGGACTGCTCCGCGGTTCCCCCTCACTTCAGAAGGAACCATGTGCCATGCGCATTGCGCGCCTTGCAGGTGCCGCGACCGTCTGTCTTCTATTTGCCGCGGGCTGCGCATTTCCGGGTAGCAAGGTTGGCGAGTTGTCGGTGAAGGGGCGGCTTTCGACCGAGGACGGTGAGCCGCTTCCAGGCCGGACCGTCGAATTCCTGCTTCCCGCGGAATACGGCCTTGGACCAATGGATCTCGCGCTAGGCGGTCCCGAGGCGTTCGGCCACGAAGACGTGGCGATCACGGTGACCACCGATGCGAATGGTGAATTCAACCAGATCGTCCGTCCAAGCGTCTACCACATCAATTTCTGGGTTCTGCCGCCGCTGGGGGCTCGCCCTGAAAATCCCCCGTCGCCGATGCTTGCGCTCAGGGTGCCCAGTTATCCCGGCGAGTTCTACATCGTCTGGACCGGATACGACGACTATGTGGCATATGATGCCAATGGCGAGGAATTGCCGGAAGGTGATGCAGCGCTGAGATCCCTCGCCACGAGAACCGAGCCCTATATGGGCGAAGAATTGGCCGGCACCGCCACCACCGTAGAGCTGGTGTATCCGGCGCCTTGACTCCGATCCGCATTCTGACTGTCGCCGTAATTCGGTGTTCTGTACTCAACGTCTAATTCGCGTTCAGCCCGAATTCCCGTGGCATGAGTTTTCGCTTCCAACGAGCCTCAAGGTTTATGATCTCATCGACGGTCGCTGAAGATGAGGCAACCTCCAGCACCGAGACTTGATAGTCGGCATCGGGGATGTCCCTCATCTTCAGGTTGCCGCCATGCCCGGTGCGCGCATAGTCCTGCCAGCGTCGCCAGAATCCGCCGTCACCCGTCGCAGAGCCCACATATTGCCGACCGCTGTCGGGACGGATTAGCAGATAGACACCGTATTACGGTGACAGTTTACTCTGTCCCCAGTTGCCGATAGTTTCAACTCACGCTGGAGAGCGTTTTGAGGAATTGAATGAGATTTGAAGTGGCCGGGAAGGCGTACTCGGCGGCGCGGGTGTGGATCAACGAAGTACCGGCGAACGCCGCTCATCCGACGAACGCCGGCACCTATTTCCGCTTGACCTGCAATGGCGAGGCTGCCGTCACTAACCCGTTTTGCTGTGTAGAGCTCTTCATCCCGATGGGAGGGATGGCAGCCTATGGCCGGCTGGGCGCGTGGTTCGTGCCGGATTCCCAGGGCGGCGATCTTGCCGTTAGCATCGAGAGTGGCCAGGAAGGCGCCGTCTACACCGGTGACGCGTTGGCGAGCAAGACGGATGCCATACGGCTTGGGCTGGACGACGAGATGACGGCGGCACTTGCGGAGCACGTTTCTCGGGCGGCGTCACCTTTTCACGGTCTTCCTCCCGGCGCCCTGTCCTTCGGCTGGGCGGCGCAGGGCGACGTTGGCACAAGCGTCTCGACGATCAGTTTGCTTGCGGACGCAATCTATTGGCTGCTCGTCCACCCGGGACCGCCGCCATCGGCGGACCAGTTCCGTGACGCCTTCGACCGCAGATTCGCTGCGTGAGTTGAACCGGACCGCCGAAGGGATTCAACGCGGCAATTACGGTAATGGGATGGACGCCCCCGCCGGCTTCGTAGTGAGCCATGCTGGAATGTGTGAGCAGACCAAATTACGGTGACATGGCCGTGAACGGCAGACAAGCATGAAATGGGGACTTAGTAAACTGTCACCGTAATTCCGTCAGATCGGCGGCGTGAACCCGATGTTCGTCCTTGCACTACGGCGCCGACGGGTGCCTAATTCGACCTAGACACTTGGTATTTCGATTTCGGTGTGAACCGATGTGCGTTAGAGCCGTTTTTTGCGAGTCGCTCGTAGCGACGACATTCCTACTTTTGGCATCTCAAGCAACCGGTCAAACCGCAGACGACCCGCGCTGGGCTGCACTGC
>JABDIP010000043.1 GCA_013003675.1 Inquilinus sp. | reverse complement strand
GCGGTGGGAGGGTGAGGGGGTCGCTCCCGGCCCGGCAATTCCGTTGCCGGGGCCACGCCCATGAGCCAGCCCGCGACCCTGACCTGGTTCGCCCGCCACGAATTCGGCCTCGCCTGGCGCGACTGGGTAGCGATGGTGACCGCCGGCAAGCGCATGCGGAAGCCGGTGGTGGCGCTCGCCATCGCCGTCTTCGCCGGGCTGATCCACCTGCTGGCCTATGCGGTGATCGCGCCGGCGGCGGCCGACGGCATCGTGCCCGACAAGGCGACCCTGGTGGTGGTGACCGGCGGCGGTTTGCTGGTCTGGTCGCTGATGCTGTCGCAGGCGATGGAATCGGTGACCCGCGCCTTCTACGCCCGTGCCGATCTCGACCTGATCCTGTCGTCGCCGGCCTCGGAACGGCGGGTCTTCGCCATCCGCATGAGCGCCATCGCCGCCTCGACCATGCTGCTGGCGATGCTGCTGGCCGGCCCCTTCGTCAACGTGCTGACTCTCCTCGACGGGGCGCGCTGGCTGGCCGCCTATGGCGTGCTGGCGGCTCTGGGCGCGGTTTCGGCGGCCCTGGCCATCGCGCTGACGATCGTCCTCTTCCGAACCCTGGGGCCGAAGCGGACGCGGCTGATCGCGCAGATCGTCGCCGCGGTCGTCGGCGCGGCCTTCGCCATCGGCCTGCAGGCCGCGGCCATCCTGTCCTATGGCGATTTTTCCCGCTTCGCCATGTTCCGCTCGGACCGCCTGGTGGCGGCGGCGCCCGACGCCGGCAGCGCGCTGTGGTGGCCGGCCCGCGCGGCGATGGGCGACCCCGCCGCCCTCGCCCTGGTGCTCGGCGCCAGCCTGCTGCTATTGCTCCTGGTCATCCGCCAATTCGCCCCGCGTTTCGGCGAGCACGTCATCGCCGCGTCGGGCGTCGGCTGGGAGGCGAAGCAAACCCGGCCGCGCGCCGCCGGTTTCCGCGCCGCCACCACCCGCCAGGCGCTGCGCCGCAAGGAATGGGCACTGCTGCGCCGCGACCCGTGGCTGGTCTCGCAATCGCTGATGCAGCTGCTCTACCTGCTGCCGCCGGCCCTGCTGCTCTGGCGCAACTACGGCGACGACATCGCGGCGCTGGCGATCCTGGTGCCGGTGCTGGCGATGGCGTCGGGCCAGCTCGCCGGCGGCCTCGCCTGGCTCGCCGTCTCCGGCGAGGACGCGCCGGACCTTGTGGCCACAGCGCCGATCGCGGCCGGCCAGATCATCCGCGCCAAGATCGAGGCAGTGCTGGCGGCGGTCGCCCTGGTCGTCGCGCCGATCCTGACCGCCCTCGCCCTCGCCGCGCCCCGGACCGCCCTGGTCGCCGCGCTCGGCATCACGGCCGCCGCCGGCTCCGCGACGCTGGTGCAGATCTGGTTCCGCGCCCAGGCCAAGCGCAGCAATTTCCGCCGCCGCCAGACCTCGTCGCGGATCGCCACATTCGCCGAGGCCGCCTGCTCGATCCTGTGGGCCGCCACCGCCGGCATCGCCGCCGCCGGCTCGTGGCTGGCGGTGGCGCCGGGGCTGCTGGCGCTGCTGGCGTTGGGCGTGGTGCGGCTGATCCGGCCGCGGCCTGTCGATATGGCCTAGCAGGCTGATCGCATCTCACCGGACCGGTGTGATGCGCGAATCGGCCACTCGATTCTTGATCTAGGCGCTCGGATCGGACGGTCGCCGGATCGGTGTGACCACCGCGACCGCCCTTCCCGTAAGAGCCGCTGGTCTAGCGGGTCGAGGCCGACAATGCGCCGGTGCGCCGCTCCAGGCTGCCCAGCAACGACTGCGCCGACAGGACGCTGGCCTCGACGAAGAGCGGGTGCATCGCGTCGGGGTCTGCCAGATCCCCGGCCACGGCCGGCGGGCCGTCGCGCATGATGTTGTGCACCTGATGCCGCCAGACGGCCTGACCGTTGCGGTCGATGAACGTGGTCTCCATCCTGATATCGGGCGCCGTCCAGCCGTCGGCGCCGATCCCGGCGAAGTTGGTGCCCCAGAACTTGTAGCCGTAGCGGATGTAGACGACGGCGACGCCGTCGACGTCCAGATCCCGCGCCAGTTGGCCGAGCCGCTCCGGGTTCCAGATGTACTTGTAGCCGTCGGCGACCAGTCGCGGCACCTGCAGCCTGGGCTGCTCATCGGCGGCGAAGGCGCGATAGGCGGCATGGTTCAGCACCTGCCGCGGCGGCATCAGGCGATAGCTGCCGACCCCGGCGAACTCATCGACGATCAGCGGCGTGCTCTCGCGCAGCACCGCGTCGGCGCTGTAGAAATAGGCGCCGTCGCCACGGATGGCGCCGAGCATGCCGGTCAGGGTTTCGGTCTCGCCGGCCTCGACCTCCTTCTCGGAATAAATCGATACCACGGCATAGACCTTGTCCGGCCCGAAGGCGGACACTTCGAATGGCGGCGTGAGGCCGGCACAGCCGGCCAAGAGCGCGGCCGTCGCGGCCAGCGCGCAGATTCTGGTCAGGGTCATGATGTCTCCAGATCTCAGACTATTGGCGGATAGTCGGGCAATGCCGATCCGCGAAAGGACGGGGCGGGATTGCCGTCGGAAATTGAATACTTGCGCGGAATTATCAACTTTTCGTGAAGGGGTCCCGGCGGGCCGCGAGACGGCCGACGTTGTCCCCGGGGGAACTTTTCCGTTCAGGTCGACAAAGGCGCTGCGGTGCCAATACTGGCAGTGCTGGGTCCGATGGCGCTTAGGATGGCGCGGCCGATCCCGCCAGCGGTGGCACGAGGGCGGGTGCGGCCGGGACGAGGCAGTTCTATGCCCGGCCTAGATGCCGTCTCAGGAAGTCGATGGTGACGCGCACCTTGTTCGGCAGGAAGGCGCGGCTGGGGTAGACCAGCCAGGCCGCCGTCTCGAACGACGTCGCCGTGACCCGGTGCTCGGGAAAGACATCGACCAGACGCCCCGCCGCGATATCGTCGTCGACCAGCCAATCCGCGAGCAGCGCCGGCCCGAGACCCACGATTGCCGCGTCGCGCAAGGCCAGGGCGTTGGAGATCACCATCCGTCCGCCGACCGGGACCTCGCTGGCCTTGCCGTCGGCCGCGCGAAACAGCCAACGAGACCGGTAGTCGGGAAGCGCGAAGGCCAGGCAGGCGTGCCGGCGCAGGTCTTCCGGCCGGGCGAGCGATGGTGCCCTTTCCAGGTAATCCGGGCTCGCGCAGACACGGTACCGCGTGTCCATAAGCTTCGCGCAGACCACGTCGCCGGAAACGGTCGGCCCCAGCCGTATGGCGAGATCGACACGCTCGGCAACCAGTTCGATGGCGGCGTCGGTCATCAGCAGCTCGAGGCCCAGCCTGGGGAACGCCTCGGCGAACCGGGGCAGCAGCGGCACCAGACAGCGCTGCCCGAAGGCCACGGAAACGGTCATTCTCAGCGTCCCGGTCGGCTGCGCGCCCACACCGAGCGCGTCCTCCCGCGCCTTTTCCAGTTCGTCGAGAATGGCCTCGACCCGGTTCAGATAGGCCTGCCCGGCCTCAGTCGGCGACAGCCGGCGCG
>JABDIP010000011.1 GCA_013003675.1 Inquilinus sp. | reverse complement strand
CACGACCCTGCGGGCGACCTTGCAGACCCTTCTGGCGTCGTCGCGCGGCCCTTGCGATGCGCTGCATCGCGGCGGACCACTCTCCTGGCCGAAGGGGCTGCAAGGTCGTCATACGTGTCATCGATCTATGATGGTGGGTACTAGTCAGCCAGCCAGAAGGTGTCGGGCCGGTACATGCCGAAATGGGCGCCGGGGTCCCAGGAATAGATCCCGGCGACCGGGACGTTACGCAGCCGGTTCGAAACGATCACCGGCTGCAGCACGCCCTGGACGGTGCCGATCGAGGTGACCTGGTCGGCGTGGATGTCCAGCATCTCCCCGATGATCGCCGCCTTCTCATAGCGGTCCGTCGACTGCCGCCAGGCCTCGTAGAGCTCGATCAGGCGGACGCCGAAATCGAGGTCCGGCGGTTCGCCCGCCTCGCCGCCGGTCTGCACGTATTGGCCCCATTTCGGGTATTGCAGCCAGTTCTGGTCGACCGGGACCAGCTCATTGGGGACCGAATTGGCGGCGAACAGGGCGTTGTCGAGGCCGAACCAGACCGACATCACGATCTCGCCGGAGAACACCCGGGTCCGGAACACGTCGCGCTGCGAGGTGTTGGTGAACAGGGCGACGCCGATCTGCCGCCAGCTGTCGCGGATCAGCTCCAGCACGTCGATCTCGACGGTCCGCTCGCCGGCGGTGTCGACCACGATCTCAAGCGGCCGCCCATCCGGCATCAGCCTTATGCCGTCGCCATTGCGCTCGATCAGGCCGATCTCGTCGAGCAGGGCGTTGGCCCGGGCGATGTCGTAGGTGGCCCAGCGCCGCGCGCGGGCCTCGTCGTTGAGCGGCGAGCCTTCCAGCGCCGTGTTGTTGGCCGGTGTCGCCAGGCCGAAATAGATGACTTGGTTGATCTCCTCGCGGTCGACCGCCAGAGACAGGGCGCGGCGGAAGCGGACGTCGCGGTTGAGCGTGCGCCAGACCGGATCGTTCGCGTTCAGATTGGGATAGAGCGCGATCTCCGACCCCAGCGCGGTCGGCCACAGATGGACCCGGTAGTCGTTGCGCGATTCTCCCTCCTTGAGGAAGGTGATGTTGTCGAAGCGCAGGCTGCGCGCCTGCAAATCGCTCTCGCCGGCGCCGGTCTTCGCGGGGATCAACGCGCCGTCGGCGATGTTGACGATGACCCGGTCGAGATAGGGAAGCTGGTGGCCCTGGCTGTCGACCCGGTGGAAGAACGGGTTGCGCTCGAAGACGAAGCGGTCGGAGGGCGGCGCCGTGGTGTTGATCCAGGGCTGCAGGACGGGCAGCGCGGGGTTCGACGCCTCGTAGAGATTGCCCTGGCGGGTATGCAGCGCGGCCCAGTTGCGCGCGCCGGACTCCTCGATCCGCTGCGCCAGCGCCGCCGGATCGGCATAGCCGGCGTGGAACTGCCGCAGATAATGCGCCGGGGCATAGACATAGAGCGGCAGGGCGCCGGCCAGGGCGGGCAGGAATTCCGGGTTCGGCGCCGACCAGCTGTAGCGGATGGTGGTCTCGTCGAGCACCTGGACGTTCGGCGGTTCGCCGTTGACCAGCAGCCGCGGATCCGGCCCGTAGGGCTTGAGTTCCGGATTCTGGGCCACGTCGTACCAGAAATAGGCGAAATCGGCGGTGGTGAACGGATTGCCGTCCGACCAGCGGTGTCCGGGACGCAGATGCAGGGTGAAGATGCGGCCGTTGTCGACGTCGATCCGCTCCAGGATGTCCGGCGCCAGCTCGAAATCCGGGGTGTAGGCGACCAGCCGGGCATAGCCGTAGACGTTCATGATGCGGATATCGCGGGCGCGCCGGGCGATCCAGGCGATCTCGCCGCCCGGCCGCCCGGGTTCCTTGCCGATCGCCACCGGATCGGTGACGTGCGGCACCGCCGGCACGCGCTCGGCGACCGGCGGCAGGCGCCCGTTGCCGACGGCTTCGGCCAACATCGGCGTTTCCACCAGCGTCTCGGCCGCGACGGCCCCGGCAGCGAGCACGAACGCAAGCCCGGCGAGGGCGGCGGCGTGTTGCGATCCGATCATTTTGCGACCTCCAGCAGATCTGCCTGATCATTGGTGCGGACGAAATGCCCCTCCGCCACCTTCTTCATTGTCGGGCGACGGCCGGCGACCGCCGTGAAGGGTTCCGGCCAGGCCTCGGGTTTCGAGGCGCGGCCGTCCATCAGCGCCGCCAGATCGAGCGGCGCGTTCGGGTCGGGGTGCGGCACCGCGCTCAGCAGCGCCCGGGTGTAGGGATGGACCGGGTTGCTGAACAGCGCGTCGCGCGGTGCCATTTCGACCAGCCGGCCGCGGCACATGACCATGATGCGGTCGGCGATGTAGTCGACGACGGCGAGGTTGTGGCTGACGAACAGGTAGGTGAGGCCGAGTTCCGCCTTGAGATCCTTCAACAGGTTCAGCACCTGCGCCTGGATCGAGACGTCGAGGGCGGAGACCGGCTCGTCGCAGATCAGCAGGTCGGGGCGCAGGGCGAGCGCGCGGGCGATGCCGATGCGCTGGCGCTGGCCGCCGGAAAAGCTGTGCGGATAGCGTTGCAGGGCACGGGTGTCCAGGCCGACGGCCGCCATCAGCTCCTTGGCCATCTCGTGCCGGTGCGCCCTGTCGCCGATCTGGTGGATCACCAGCGGCTCGGTGACGATGTCGAGCACGGTCATGCGCGGGTTCAGCGAGCTGAACGGGTCCTGGAAGATAAACTGCATGCGCGGGCGGAATGCCTTCAGGGCCGGGCCCTTCAGCGCCAGCACGTCGAGCGGCGTTCCGTGGTCGTTGAAGCTGACGCCGCCTGAATCGGGGGTCAACGCCCGCATCAGGATCTTGCTGAGGGTGGTCTTGCCGCAGCCGCTCTCGCCGACCAGACCCAGGCATTCGCCGCGCCGGATCTCGAAGCTGACATCGTCGACGGCGCGCACCGAGACCTCGCCGCCGGCGCCCTTGCGGATGGCGAAGCTCTTGACCAGCCCCTCGGCCTTCAGCAGCGGTCCGGCGGCGTCGGCGCCTTCCGGCCAGGCCGCCTTCTGCTGCAACAGCGGGCCCGTGGTGTGCGGGATATCGCGGATCGGCACCAGCCGTTCGTCGCGATCCATGTCGAAACGCGGCACCGCCTTCAGCAGCGATTGCAGATAGGGGTGGCGGGCGTCGCGGAAGATGGCGTCGAGCCCGCCGGCCTCCATCACCTCGCCCTTGTACATGACGACGATTTCCTCGGCGACGTTGGCGACGACGCCGAGATCGTGGGTGATCATCAGCACCGCCATGCCGAACTCGCGCTGCAGATCGCCGAGCAGCTTGAGGATCTGCGCCTGGATGGTGACGTCGAGGGCGGTGGTCGGCTCGTCGGCGATCAGCAGCGATGGCCGGCACGCCAGGGCCATGGCGATCATCGCCCGCTGCCGCAGGCCGCCCGACAGCTCGAACGGATAGGTGCGCAGCGCCCGGGCCGGGTCCGGGAAGCCGACCAGGCCGAGGGTTTCGCCGGCGATCTCAGCCGCTTCCCCGGCGCCGACCGGCCGGTGCAGGCGGATCGCCTCACAGATCTGGTTGCCGATCGTGTGCAACGGCGACAGTGAGGTCATCGGCTCCTGAAAGATGATCGAGATGCGGCCGCCGCGGATCGACCGATAGGTCCGGCCGCCGGGTTCGAGGCCGGCCAGGTCGAGCGGGCCGCCTTCAAGGGCGGGGTCGTCGAACAGGATCTCGCCGCCGGTGATGCGCCCGGCATTGGGCAGGATGCCCATGATGCATTGGGCGACCACCGACTTGCCGGAGCCGCTCTCGCCGACGATGGCGACGGTCGACCCGGGCCGGACCCGGAACGAGGCGCCGCGCACCGCCTGCAGGGTGCCGCCGGGCACCGTGAACTCGACCCGGAGGTCGCGGACGCTCAGCAGATCGCTCACGGCCGCCCTCCGGCGGCGATGGCGCCATCCGGCTCGGCCACCGGCGCGCCCATGGCCAGCAGGTTGTTAGTCGTCGACCGTCCGAGCGGCAGTTGCCGCGCCTTGGCGATCTCGGCGGCGTGGTCGACGATGGTCTCGAAGCCCTCAAGGGTCGATTCGAGCTTGAGAGTCCGACCGCCGCCCTTCAGCGTCAGCAGCATCCAGCCCTCCCGGCGGTCGCGGCGGGTCGAGAAGAAATGCAGCTTGAGGGCGGCGAGATCGTCCCAGGCGATCGCCCCGCCCAGCGGCCCGCGGGCGACTATTCCGGTGTCCCCGGTTTCGTAGACCGTCAGCGCCCGCAGCGCGACGCGACCGACGAACAGGGCGAACAGTAGCGCCGCCGCCGCGAACAGCAGCAAGACCAGCCAATGCATCTTCAGCATCAGCAGCGGCAGGCCGGTCAGCAACAGCCCGATGCCGCCGCGCAGCAGGTCGGCGCGCTGCGAGGCCAGGGGATAGCGGTGCACGGTCATCGCCCGGCTCCCGCGAACAGGGCTTCAGGTGCCGGCCAGACGGCGCCGGGATGGGCACGAGTGGCGGTGAGAAAGGCGTCGACGAAGTCCCAGCAGGCCTCGTCATGGTCGAGATGATGGGTGAGCAGCCCGGTCGGCTCGTCGGCATCGACGCGCCCGGCGCGGCGGTCAGCGAGGTGGCGGCGGGCGGCCGTCAGGCACGCCGCCGCGCCGACAAAGCCGCGGCTTCCGCGCCAGTCGACGATGTCGACATGGGTGTTGAGGGTGGCGTCGGCGCCGGCCGAACGCGGGCCGAAGGTACTGAGGCCGGCCAGGCCGGCCTCGCCGATCCGCAGTGCGATCGCCGGGGCGATACGGTTCCAGGGCGGTACCAGGACCGGGCGGAAGCGCGAGCCGAACAAGGTCTCCAGCCGTCCTCTGCCGGTGTCCAGCTCGTCCAGGACGGCCGCGACGGGCCGATGGCCGCCCAGTTCCTGCTTCTTTTCCGTCGCCGGCGCGTGACTGCGATGGGCCCAGCCGTGCTGGAGCACGGACACCTGCGGCGGTTCGCCGCACAGCCGTTCGGACAAGGCCGCTCCGCTGCCGGCCGGGATCACCGCCAGCGCCAGCGGCGCGGCGTGCTTCGCCGACAGCGCAAGCAACCGGTCGAGCGCCGGGCCCGGTTCGACGGCATCGTCGTCGCGCCACCAGAATGTCGCCCGCCGTCCGGCCGCGGCCCAGGCGTCAAGCTCCCCGGTAAGCGCCGCCCAGGCGGCCGGCGCGGGTCGGGCGGAAGCGGCGGTTGGGGGGCGGGGGATCGACTGGTGGTTCATCGGCATTTTATGTGAGCTTTCCCGCCATCATAGGGCAGGGTTGCGGCGCGGGGCCACCCTTCCGCTGCGGCCCGGGGCCGGATTCAGTGGTCATCGGTGCCGCCGTCCTTCGCCATGCGTGTCTGCAGCGCCTCCTTCAGCAACCGCGCGGTCGCCGCGGCGCCGTCGCGACGCAGATCGGACAGCGGCGGTGGCGACGTTTCGATCGCGGCATCGACGGCGGCGGCCAGGGTCGGGCCGTCGAGCCTTGCGGCCGGGATCGACTGGACCAGACCGCGTGCCGCCAGCAGTCCGGCGCGGACCGCCTGCTCGGTTTCCCCATCGGCCTCGAACGGGGCCAGGATGGCACGGCACCCGGCGGCCAGCACGTCCATGGCCGTGTTGTAGCCGGCCTGGCTGATCGACAGGCGGCAGTGGGCGAGCAGGGCGGGGAAGTCGGGCCTGGCCGGCTCGACGACGATGCCGGGCCCGGCGGCGGCGTGCAGCTCGGCGGCGACGGCGGCCGGCAAGTCTGGGCCGAGCAGGAAGCGCCAGGGCGCTTCCGCCAAGCCGCAAAGCGGGCGGGCGGCGAGGGCGGCGCGCAGCAGTTCGGCACCGACCACGCCGCCGCCGGTGGAGACGATCACCTCGCCCGTGCCCTCGGACAGATTGCCAGCGACGCTGCGCGGCGGCGGTACGACATAGCCGGTGTAGCGGATCAGATCGGCGAGGCCGGCGGCCGGCGGAAACGTGGCGTCGAACGGGATCAGCGCGGGATCCCCGTGAACCAGGACCAGGTCGAACCATCTTCGGGCGGTTTCCGCCATCCAGGCCTCCTTGGCCGGGTCTTCCTTGGCGACCAGGATGTCGCGCACCGAGCTGGCGACCAGCGGCCGGCGCGCGCGGTCGTGCGC
>JABDIP010000007.1 GCA_013003675.1 Inquilinus sp. | reverse complement strand
GCCAGCGAAGCCGCCGCCCGGCGCTAGATCAAGATCGCTTCAACAAATTGGAGGCTGATTCACGCATCACACCGTTCCGGTGAGATGCGATCAGGCTCTACGCGCGACTTTTTAAAGGTTCTGCTTGAAAAAGCGGGGACGCTCGACGCCGCTGCAGTTATTGGCGCCATGGCCTGGCACCACCGGGCAGTTCATCCCTCGATCCGTCATGGACCTGACAAGACAGGCGATCCAACGTCGCCCGCCTTGGTATACGCCATCTAAACGCTTTCCAATTAGAGGTTGCCGACAACGCCGCCCTCTCGATTGGAGCCCGATCATGAAGCCGTTGGCCGCCTTCTTCACCGTCGCCGTCCTCTTGGCCGCCAGTGATGCGCTCGCGTCGGGGTGCGGTGGCCACCCGGTACTCTCTACGACGCGTGAAGACGGCACCTCGATCGGCCTAGTCATTTCAGGCGAGCAGATGGCGGAGACGCCAGTATGGCTGCCGGAGGAAGGCGAGCCGCCACTGCCCCTGTCGCATGCCGCCAGGATCGCCCTTGAGTGGGCGGAGGGAGTCTATACGCGCTATGACTCGGTCCACATCCATAGCATCAATCTGCGGAGCTACGGGTGCTGGTCGTCGCGGGGCCCCGACCTGCGGTCCCGCTGGTACTACGTCTTCAACTTCGCACCGGTGATCGATGGCAACAGCGTCTTCGGGGGCGGCAATTTTGCTGCGGTCCTGATGGATGGGACTGTGATCGGGCCGGAGACGGTCGACCGCGACCGTCCCTGAGGCCCCCGAACAGGTCGACAACGCACCATTCCAGCTTTCCCCAGGGTCACCACAGACCCGACGGGGCGATTCGTCCTTCCGCCGGGTCTCGGCCCCAGCCATTAGCCGGCGGCGGCCTGCCGAAGCGCCGCGTCCAGCGGAACGAGGTGTTCCGCCGCCTCCGGGACCAGATGGGCGTTCACGTTGAAGGCGTGCAGCAGGCCGGGGGCGAGGTGCAGGCCGGCGAGGACGCCCGCCGCCTTCAGCCGCTCGGCATAGGCCAGCGCCTCGTCGCGCAACGGATCGCATTCGGCGACCAGCAGCAAGGTCGGCGGGGTGCCGGTCGGGACCGGGGGACGGGCCGGCGACACCAGCGGATCGTCGGCGCCGGCCCCGGCGCCGAGATAGCAATCGGTGAACCAGTGCAGCTCGCTGCGGTCGAGCCCGAAGCCCTCGCCGAACTCGTCGACCGAGGGGAGGGTCAGGGTCAGGTCGAGCCAGGGGCACAGCAGATAGGCCAGCGCCACCGCCGGGCCGCCCCGTTCCGCCGCCAGCCGGCAGACCGCCGCCGTCAGCCCGCCGCCGGCGCTGGTGCCGCCGACCATGATCCGGTCTGGATCGCCGCCAAGCGCGGCGGCACTCGCCGCGACCCAGTCGAGCGCGTCCAGGCCGTCCTCGACCGCCGCCGGAAAGCGGTGCTCCGGCCCCAGGCGATAACTGGCCGAGACGACCACCGCCGGCGTTCGCTCGGCGATCCGCCGGGTCTCGTGGTCGCTCTCCTCGATGCCGCCGATGACATAGCCGCCGCCGTGGAAATACAGCACCACCGGCAGCGGCCCGGCGGCATGCGGCACGTAGATCCGGCACGGTCGTGGCCCCGACCGCGCCGGGATCGCACAGTCCTCGACCCGGGCCATGTCGGCCTTCGGCGGCCGGCCCAGCGCGATCCCCTCGCGCAGGGCCCGGCGCGAGCGCTCCGCACCCATGGTGTCCCAGGTGCCGTAGCCGTTCTCGGCCCGCCAGGCTTCGGCGGCGTCCAGGAAGGCGACGCTGTCGGGGTGCAGGGGCATGGACGCTTTCTCCCACAGATCGACCGCAGATCGAACCGACCTTGAATTCGGGTCGGACCAAACATACTCTTACTTGTAAGTGTCATACTACCTACGGGACGACCACCGTTATGCGCATCACCTCGAAGGGCCAGGTCACCATTCCGGCGGAGATCCGCGAGCGTGCCGGCCTGCTGCCGCATACCGAGGTGCGGTTCGAGTTCGACGGCCGGACGGTCAGGATCGTCAAGGCCAAACCTGCGGCCGGCGTCGGCCGCGGCAAGACGACGGTCGGCGCGCTGCGCGGCCGGGCGACGGTCGCCTTGTCGACCGATGAAATCATGAAACTGACCCGCACGCCGTGACGCCGGTCCTCGTCGACAGCAACATCCTGCTCGACATCGCGACCGACGACCCGCGCTGGGCGTCCTGGTCGGCGGCGACCCTGGAGCGGGCGGCCGAGGAGTCGGTGCTGGTCATCAACCCGCTGATCTATGCCGAGGTATCGATCGGCTTCGACCGCATCGAGGATCTGGAGGCCGCGTTGCCGACCGGCCTCTACCGGCGGGAGGCGCTGCCCTATGAGGCCGGCTTCCTCGCCGGCAAATGCTTCCTCGACTATCGCCGGCGCGGCGGAAATCGCCGGGCGCCGCTGCCCGATTTCTACATCGGCGCCCACGCCGCCATCGCCGGGTACCGGCTGATGAGCCGCGATGCGGCCCGCTATCGCACCTATTTCCCGTCCGTCGGGCTGATCGCCCCCGGCTCGGATGTCGAGGGCGGCGAGCCGGAAAACTAGCGGATTTCGGCCACCGGCGCCCAGAGCACATCCTCGATGTGCTCGGCGCCGGTCGCCAGCATGACCAGCCGGTCGAACCCGAGGGCGATGCCGGCGCTCTCCGGCAGGCCGTGCTCCAGCGCCGCCATGAAATCCTCGTCGATCGGCACCTCGGTGCCGTAGAGCCGGCGTTTCAGGGCCCGGTCGGCCTTGAAGCGGGCGCGCTGGACGGCCGCGTCGGTCAGTTCGCCGAAGGCATTGGCCAGTTCCAGCCCGCAGACGTAGATCTCGAACCGCTCGGCGAGGCGCGGGTCGTCCGGCTTCGGCCGCGACAGGGCGGCCATCGAGACCGGATAGTCGGTCAGCACGGTCGGCGCGCCGATGCCCAGCTTCGGCTCGATGTGTTCCAGGAAAATCCGGAAGTACAAATCGTCCCAGCGGTCGCCGTCGCGCGGCGCGATGCCGAGCGGCCGGGCCTGCCCGGCGAGCCGGGCGAGGTCCGGCGCCATCGGGTCGGGCGCGGTCGCCAACAGGTCGATGCCGGCGTGCCGCTCGAACGCCTCGGCGACCGTCACCATTTGCCACTCGGCGGCCGGGTCGGCGCGCCGGCCCTGCCAGGCGAAGCCGGCATGGTCGGGGACCGCCGCGGCGGCCGCGGTCATCAGCGCCCGGCAATCGGCGATCAGATCGTGATAGCCGGCGCCGGCCCGGTACCATTCCAGCATGGTGAATTCCGGGTGGTGGGTGGTGGACCGCTCGCCGTTGCGGAAGACGTGGGCGAGTTGATAGAGCCGGGGCACGCCGCCGGCCAGCAGCTTCTTCATGGCGAATTCAGGCGAGGTGTGCAGGTAGAGCCGCCGCCGCTCGGCCGGGTCGACGCCCTCCAACTCGGTCGCGAACGGCCGCAGATGCGGCTCCAGCCCCGGCGAGACCTGCAGCGCCGGGGTGTCGACCTCGACGAAATCGAGCCCGGCGAAGACATGGCGCAGGGCGGCGGCGATGCGCGCCCGGGCCTCCAGGAACGGCCGGCGGCGGGCCAGCCGGTCGGGGCGCCACCAGGGCGCGGTGCCCGGTCTCGTCATCGTGCGATCCACCGCCGGCGGCCGCCGTTGCCAGCCGCCGGGCTTGCTGATAGGTTCCGCGCCGCATTCGCGACGGCGCCCGTTTCGCGCCCTTGAAAAGCAGGGTTCTCCATGAAGGTCAATGCGATCACCATTCGCCCCGGCAACGTGCTGGAGTATGAGGGCAAGCTCATGCTTGTCACCAAGATCGACTTGATCCAGCCCGGCAAGGGCAACGCGGTCATCCAGGTCGAGATGAAGGACATCCGCACCGGCAACAAGACCCAGAACCGCTGGCGCACCCAGGAAACCGTCGAGCGCGCCCGGCTCGACGAACGCGAGATGCAGTATCTCTACGCCGAGGGCGACCTGTACACCTTCATGGACAACGAGACCTTCGAGCAGATGGCGCTGCCCGCCGAGACCCTGGGCGACCAGACGGTGTTCCTGCAGGAGGGCATGGTCTGCACGGTGACCAGCCACGAGGGCTCGCCGCTGTCGGTGCAACTGCCGGCGACCGTGGTGCTGGCGGTGACCGAGGCGGAGCCGGTGGTCAGGGGGCAGACCGCGTCGTCCTCCTTCAAGCCGGCGATCGTCGAGAACGGCGTCAAGGTCATGGTGCCGCCGCATATCGAGGTCGGCACCCGGATCGTCGTCAACACCGCCGACAATTCCTACGTCGAACGCGCCAAGGATTAGGCGCGGCCCGTTCCGCAGCCCGAGGATACCCGATGGCGGTCCGCTCTCCGCTGATCAACGTGATGGCGAACGCCGCCGGCAAGGCGGGGCGCGGCCTGGTCCGCGATTTCGGCGAGGTCGAGCAGCTCCAGGTCTCGATGAAGGGGCCGGCCGATTTCGTCTCGACCGCCGATCTGAAGGCCGAGAAGACGCTGCGCGCGGAGCTCTCCAAGGCGCGGCCGGGATTCGGCTTCCTGATGGAGGAGAGCGGCGCCAGCGAGGGCGCCGACAAGAGCCATCGCTGGGTCGTCGACCCGCTCGACGGCACCACCAATTTCCTGCACGGCATCCCGCATTTCGCGGTGTCGATCGCGGTGGAGCGCGACGGCGAGGCGATCGCCGGGGTGGTCTTCAACCCGATCAACAACGAGATGTTCTCCGCCGAGCGCGGCAAGGGCGCGTTCCTCAACGACCGCCGGCTCAGGGTCTCGGCACGGCGGCGGATGGCCGAGGCGGTGTTCGCCACCGGCATGCCGTTCCTCGGCCATGGCGACCCGGAGACCTTCCTCGCCGAGATGGCCGAGCTGGTGCCGAACGTCGCCGGAATCCGCCGCTTCGGCGCCGCGGCGCTCGACCTCGCCTTCGTCGCCGCCGGCCGCTACGACGGCTTCTGGGAGGCCGGTCTGAACCCGTGGGATGTCGGCGCCGGGATCGTGCTGGTGCAGGAGGCGGGCGGCTATGTCAGCGAGTTCGGCGGCCGCGGCAACCCGCTGTCGGGCGCCAGCATCCTGGCCGCCAACAGCCATCTGCACCTGCTGCTCGGCCGGGCATTGCGCAGCGCGCACGGCGCCAAGCGGGCGGCACCCGTGGCTTGAGGGCCGCGCCGGCGCGCCGCAAACCGGTTGTCGGCCGCGGAGCGCCTGGGGTATGGTCGCCGCTTGCCGATGCCGGCCCGGCGCGAAGCCGCGGGAACCGGTGCCGGCGCCGCCGCGTTCCCAACGGCCGCCCGTCGGAGACTCGGCCTCCGGTCCTCGGATGGCGGTGAAGGAACACTCGTGTCGGTCGCCTCGATCCCCTCCCCAGCCCTTGCCCGGCGCCGTTTCGCGGCGGTCCTGCTGGCGCTCGCCGCCGGCATGGCGCCGGCCGCCGCCGCCGAACCCCCGGCGGTCGAGGTCGATCTGAGCGTGCTCGAAACCCTCGATTCTCCGTCCCGGCCGCTGCCGCCGCTGCCGCCGCGGCGGATTCCCAGGCCCGCCGCCGCGGCGAGGCGGGGCGGGGCTTCCGGGGCCGTCGCGGTCGGGG
>JABDIP010000551.1 GCA_013003675.1 Inquilinus sp. | reverse complement strand
ATTCCAGCAACGACGTGTTCGTGAAGGTCGTCCCGGGCCTGTTGGCCATTGCGCTTGTCGCCATCGTTCTGGGCCCCCGGACCACGGACTTCATGCGCTGGGCCTTTCCCGGCGCAAGGTCGGGGGCCGCGACCGGCGTCCTGCTGGCCGCCATCGGTATTTACGGCGGGTTTTTCGGCGCGGGCATGGGGTTCATGCTGCTGGCTGTGCTTGCCGCGTCGGAAGGGGTCGGGATCGGGGAGGTCAACGGTGCGAAGAACCTGTTCGCCGCCGCAATCCAGTCGATCGCGGTGGTGCCGATGATGCTTTCGGGTCTGGTGGACTGGACGGCAGCGCTCTGCGTGCTGGTCGGCGGCATATTTGGCGGCTACGCCGGCGCTCGCATCACGCGGCTGCTGCCCGAGCCCGTGCTAAGAGTCGGCGTGGCTGTGATCGGCGTCATCGTGACGCTGTCGTTTCTGGTGCGGTGAGGGCAGTCCTGCCTGCGACATTGCATTCTTTTGGTGCGTCCCAGGCGGGCCATCCGGCGGTGGCTACCCGTCGCCCGGTTCCGACCGCCCCTCCAGAAAGGCGACGCTGCCCGGATGCCAGGGCAGGCTGGAGTGGGCCGGCCGCGCCGCCGCCGGGGCCAAGTCGGTGCCGGCGAGGGCGGCGGTGAGCAGCCAGGCGTGGCGGTCGGGGAAATCCGCCCGGGCGACCAGCAGGCGGTTGCCGACGGCCGCCACCACGCTGAGCGCGATCGGACCATAGGGGGCGAAGGCGCCGCTGCCGTCGCGCATGGCGGCAGCGTCGGCGGCGTCGAGGATCGCGACCTCCATCTGCTCGGTGCCGAGCAGGCTGGCCAGCCGGCCGGCGTGCGGCGCGCGGGCGACCCGGGCACTCGCCGCCGGCAGGTGCTCGGCGAGGACCGCCTCGACCCGCTTGGCGAGGTCGTAGGTTTCGGGGTCGCCGCGGTGGGAGCCGATCAGCAAATGCTTGCGGCGATAAACGGTCCACTGGCCATAGGGCGTGTGTCCGCTCAGCAGCAGCGCGGCCGCCGCCGCTGCCGTCGCCTTCAGGGCCCGGCGCCGATTCATTCCTCGAAGACGTCCTCGTTCAGCACCGCGGTGACGATGTAGTTCGGCACGTCGACCACCTGCCCGACCCGAAGATCGACGGCGACGCTGGCCAGGATGTAGGCCTGCTCGGCGTCGAGCCCGTGCTCGCGCTGGATGTAGCCGATCATCTTGATCAGCGCGTCGCGCGCCGCCAGCGTCAGATCCTCCGACAGGTTGGTCAAATTGCCGATCTTCTCGCCGTTGAGATAGGCATGCTGGGTCGGCACCTCGCCCGCCGCCTTCAGGGGCAGGCCGATGGTCTGGTAGAAGCGTGACGGCTCCATGTCCTTGATCTGCGCGCCGCCTTCGACCTCGGGGCCGGTGATGAACGCGCCCTGGCCCTTGCGGATCTCGGTCGTCAGCGCGACCACCGCGCCCATCTCGATCGCCGTGCCGGAGACCTCGCCATCGCCCTGGGCGTAGTGCACGTCGCCGACGAACAGGCCGCAGCCGTCGATGAAGCAGGGCAGCAGCAGCGTAGTGCCGACCTGCATCTGCTGCACGTCCATGTTGCCGCCGTTCTCCCTTGGCGGGATGGTGCGCAGGCACGCGTCGCGTGCCGGCCCCTGCGGGCCGCAAACCGCGCTCGGCAGGGCGCCGACCGGTTGCGGCGGCAGGGCGACGCCGCCGGCGGCGCCGAGCGCCGCCTCGCGGGCGAGCCAGGAGTCGACTTCCGGCTGGCCGGGCAGCACGCCGACCGAGCCCATGAACGCCTCGTAGGGCACCTTGACCCCCGGCATCTGGTCGGACTCCGCATGGGTGCGCGACAGCCGCCAATTCACCAGATAGGGCTCGGTATAGATGTCGCGCAGGAAGCCGAAGCCGGGGACGATGACGGTGTAACCGTATTGGTCCGGCTCGATGTCGAGCAGGGTGACCGCCAGCACGTCGCCGCGCTCGGCCCCCTCGATATGCACCGGCCCGGTCATCGGGTGCACGAGGTTGAGGTCGATCGCCGTCACGTCGTCGGCGACGGAGTCGAGTCGGAGGTCGGAATCGAGCGCGTCGCGGGTGTGGAACACCAGCACGTCGCCGGGGCTGGCGCGGTCGACGGCGGGGATGTCCGGGTGATAGCGGTTGAAGCAGTTCGGATCGTCGACGCAGTGGGCGCCCCGCTTGGCGATCACCAGCCGGGTTTGCCATTTCTGGTCGGTGGTGTCGGCGGCGGCGGTGGCGGCGAAACCGGCCAGCGCGGTGGCGAGGAGCGCGAGAAGAAGCTTCATGATATCCCCCAGTCGATGCGGCCGTTCCAGCCTTGGTTAACGCATCTTAACCCTTGCTTCGCGGTCTAACCATGGGCAGTTGCGGAATCAGCACACCCGCCCGGCGGGCGACGGGCATTTTTTCAAGGAAAGCGTTGAAAAAGTCTGGTCGGGCGCTCGGCCCGCTTCCGCCCGCGCCTTGTGGCCCACGGCGAAAGCCCGGAAGGGGCCGCCCTCGATTTCCATCCGCAGGGCGCTGCGTTTCCCGGCGCTCGGCGTCACCTCTGGACCCGGATGGACTCGCTATTTGTAGGTCTTCCGGGTCAGAAAGATCAGCGGGTGGAGAAGGGCGATTCTCAGTTTTGATAGAAAGTGGCTCAGCCGGCGGAGAGGCCTGTTGAGGCTGGTCTTCCTGAAGATGCGATCGACGGGTTGAGCGAAGCGCATGCCGCTCCACGGCACCCGAATCAGTTCCGGCACGGAATGCTCTGCTCCATTGCCGGTCTGCTGGACGATCAAGGAGCCGTCATAACCGAAGAAATAGCGGTCGCCGAGCGTCAGGGACGGGTCATCGATTTCGAGGAAGGTGAAATGAGCGGCGCCGATCGACTTGTCGACGAAGATCAGGTTGCAGCGCGTGTTGGCGACCAGCCCATAACCGATCGATTGGGCATGTTCGTAGATCGAGCGAGCGGAGTTTCCCTTGAATTCCCCAAGCGGGTTCTCGAAGAAGACGTCGATCGGAATCGTCGGATTGAACTCTATGATGACGACTTTCGGGCGGAATTCCTTCACGGACTTCCAGATGGCGAGATCGTCGGAATCGATGTCGATTGAAAGAAGGTCGAGTTCCCTGACGTTCTTCTCTTTGTAGAGCTTGCTGTTCACAAGCAGTTTGTCAAGCGTATCGGCTCCGGATCGCGTTATAAACGCACAGATGTTTTCAATATTCGGTTCGGTGATATTCCGTTTTAGATCCTCATATCTCGACCTATCGCCCTCGATATACCAACCGCTCCAGCCGTTCTTATAGAAGTAGTGCGTGTTACTCAGAAACTGTCCGTCCCAGGCGCCGAATTCACAGAATGTCCCTTTATCGATCTTGAGGCGGGCGAAAATCTCGCGGAGGATGCCGTCCTCGCCGGCCTGGCTGAAGGCATTGTTCGCATATGAGCTCAGAAGCTCATTTGGGGCCGTCATCTAGTCTCTCCCGATGGGACAAGAGATCGCCATTTCCGACGTGCTTCCCTGGTGTCCCGAACGGAGAACGCCAGTCACGACAGTCGTGGTGCCTCGGCAGCTTCGATCGTGGCTGGAGGCGTCGCGGGTCTGATCGCATCGCGAATAGCCTTTCTGTTCACCGCACGCAAGCGTGTCCTCACGCCGACGGATTGGCTCGCGCTCGCGGATGTAGAGGCAAACCGTGCAAACGCCGAATGGCTTCGTTCGCTTCTTCGACCAGTCGCCGGAACAGTTCCGCCGCCGCCATGGTCGGGGCTGAGACGCCGGCCATGGGCGTCCGGGCTACGCGGACACCTCGCCATCCTTTGGCGTCGCATATTCCTCCTGCCGCTCTTCGAACAGGGCGAACTGCTCGGGCGAGTAGCTGTGTTGGCGCAGTTCGCGCAGGTTCGGGCCAAACTCGGCGTCGATCTGCGGTCGGAAGACACGGAAGATCTCGGCCATGTAGTAGTCGTGCCGAAGAAGCGAGATCGCCATCTTCACAATCGCCCTGTTCTCGGTATGGGCGGCCATCATCGTCTCGTCGGTATTGGCCGTCAGCAATTCGCGGTGATCGACCGTCAGGGTGAAGTGATTGTCGGCAAAGCCCATGGGAAAGCCGGTGCCTTCGTGCTCGTAGATCTCGCAGAGGTCGTTGAAGCGGAATTCGTCGGGGTCGTCGCCATAGAGGATGACAAGCAGGCGCACCTTCCGGCTCACCGCGGCGTCGCGCAATTCGTCCAGGTGCCGGCGCAGGATGCCGGAATCGGCCTTGATCCAGATGGCGGATGTCGCGCCCGCGATCATTTCGGAGACCTTGCCATGCACGTCGGCTTCGCCGCTCAGGTCCCAGACGTAATGCTCGACCGACTCCACCGTCAGAGCCGACAGTCGGTCGGCGACAGCCCCGCAAAGCTCGCTGGTCCGGGTCGCGATTGACTTGAACAGGCGTTCCGGGGGTTGTGGCACGTATTTGATCGGGTTCGCGCTTACTGGCATGACGGCCTTGCGGGTCGCCAGTGCCTTCAGGGCCGAATAGGTGTTCGGACGCGGGAC
>JABDIP010000212.1 GCA_013003675.1 Inquilinus sp. | reverse complement strand
CGGTTGGGTCAGCAATACACCCTGCATTCCGCGGGACCGTTTGGTGTCCCCACGGCGGTGGGCGTATTGCAACGGCCTGCAACGATTGGCATGGCGATGGGCCAATCCATCGCAGTTGAGGCTGGGGGGCCGGCGGCGCGACAACGGGACGGCATCGGGTTTCCGTCTCGAACAGTGCGCCGCGGGGTTTCTGTTGGGGAGGCATATCGTGGTCAACAAGAATCCCGTTGGGAGCAAGAATTCGTCGGTCGATCGCGGACCGGTCCTCGTGGCGACCGACTTTTCCGAGGACTCCAAGGCTGCCTTGCTCTGGGCCTGCAGCTACGCCGCTCAGGTCGGCGCGGACGTCATCGTTTTGCACGTCATCCATGAACCGGCCGAGGCACCGGGTTCCTACCGCAAGTCGGAAGGAGATGTGCTTCGCCCGATGGAGGATCTCGCCGCCGATATGATGGGCAAGTTCGTCGAAGATTTCAGAGAGTCGCATCCGGATTTGCAGGCGCTCAGCGCCGTCGAGACGCAATTGGTGAAGGGCATCCCCGAGACGAGAATCCTAGAAGTCGCCGAAACGACCGATGCCCGAATGATTGTCATGGGCAGTCGCGGCCTTACCGGGCTGCCCCATCTGCTGCTCGGTTCCAAGGCCGAACGTACAGCACAGCTTTCACCGAGGCCGGTGACGATCGTGAAGGGGAAGAGGCAGCATGACTGATTGGTATCCCGTCAAGAATTCTCCGGGGCTGCTGGCGATTGGCCTGGCCTTCCTGGTGTGGCTGGTCGCGCTGCCGGCGACTGCCGCCACACCCGCGGGCGAGAGCATCGAATGGTGGAGCATGGGCATGCAGCTCTTCGGGGGGCTGGCCATCTTCCTCTTCGGCATGGAGCAGATGGCAGAGGCCCTGAAGAAGGTCGCCGGGAACCGAATGAAAACGATCCTCGGCACGCTCACCACCAATCGCCTCATGGGGCTCCTCACCGGCACGGCGGTGACGGCGGTGATCCAATCCTCCTCGGTCACGACGGTGATGCTCGTCGGATTCGTGACGGCCGGACTCATGTCCCTGTCACAGGCAATCGGCGTCATCCTGGGCGCTGATATCGGAACGACAATCACCGCGCAAATCGTCGCCTTCAAGGTCACCAAATACGCGCTTCTGCTGGTTGGCGTGGGCTTCGTAATGATCTTCCTGGGCAAGAAGGAAACGACGAGGCATTACGGAACCCTGGTGATGGGCCTCGGGATGATCTTCTTCGGCATGGGCATCATGAGCACGGGCATGAAGCCGCTCAGAAGCTACGAACCCTTCATCAACCTGATGCAGCAGGTCTCGAATCCGGTCGTCGGCATCTTGCTCGCCACGGCATTCACCGGGTTGGTCCAGTCGTCCTCGGCGACGATGGGCGTCGTCATCGCCATGGCCATGCAAGGTCTGATCAGCCTGGAGGCCGGCATCGCCCTGGCGTTGGGAGCCAACATCGGAACCTGCGTCACGGCTGGACTGGCGGCGATCGGCAAGCCGCGGGAGGCTATTCGCGTGGCGGTCGCACATGTCACCTTCAAGATCGTGGGCGTCCTCCTGATCGTCTGGTTCATCCCGTCCTTCGCCGAACTCGTTCGATCCATTTCTCCGGCCGAGGCGGGGCTTACGGGCATCGACAGGCTGGCCGCTGAAACGCCGCGGCAGATTGCAAACGCTCACACGATCTTCAATGTCGGAATCGCCTTCCTCTTCATGCCATTGGCGCCTCTCTTTGCCCGCTTCTGCGAATGGGTGGTGCCGGACAGGCCGATGGCCGAGCCCGTCGTCATCCGGCCCAAATATCTCGACAAGGAGCTTCTTTCGACGCCACCGCTGGCGCTCGATCGGGCGCGGAGAGAAGTCGGGCGCCTGGGCGATCGCGTCGACGCTATGCTCGAGGCATCCTTGCCGGCCATGGTCGCAGGCACCGAAGAGGACCTGCAGGAACTCGCCGAGATGGATTCGGACATCGACATCCTCCACGGTCATATCGTGGGATATCTGGGGCAAGTCAGCACCGGCGAGCTCACCAGCGAGCAATCCGGTGAGGTCATGGAACTCCTTCAGGTCGCGAACCACCTCGAGCAGATCGGCGACATCATCGAGACGAATCTCGTGACGACGGGGCGCCACCGCATCGAAGAAGGCGTCGTCGTCAGTGAAGCGACCCGGGGCGTGATTCAGCGGTACTTCGACGAGGTTTCGCAAGCCTTCAAGGCTTCGATCAAGGCGGTGCGGGAGCAGGATCGCGAGGCGGCCCGCACGGTCAAACGCATGAAGAAGGACATGGCCTCCCTGGCGGAAGAAACCGCGAGATACGAACTGGGCCGTCTTGTGGCGGACGAGCCCAACCGGCTTCAGACCTTCACGCGCGAGATGGAGATGATCGAGAGCTTGAGCCGGATCTACCGGATGTGCCGCAAGATCGCGCGTACGCAATGGTTGGAGACACAGGAGCCGGAACTTCCACAGGCCGCTGAATAGGCCCGAGGGGTTCGCCGCGAGGCAAGTCCGGTGTCGGTGTCGACGGCCATGTTGTGGGTGGGAGCCTTGGCTCAACGAAGGGATTAGAAGAGATGGCAGATCGATCCGATTCAGGAACGAGCGACGTCAGCGAGCAAAAAACCGAGGCTCCGGTGGCGGCTCTCACCGGCATCACCAAGGGCGTGCGGCGGCGCCCGTCAAGGGCCGCCGCCAAGCCGCCGGTCTTGGCGCCGGCCGGCAAGGCCGAACCGTCAACGGCTGTTGGCGAGAAGCCTCAGGTGGCGACAACAGCCGCAGACCTGCGGGCGCCCGAACTCTATCTCAACCGTGAGCTCACTTGGCTCGCCTTCAACAGCCGTGTGCTGCATGAAGCGCAGGACCCACGGACTCCACTGCTCGAGCGGCTCAAGTTCCTGGCGATCGCCAGTTCGAATCTCGACGAGTTCTTCATGAAGCGCATTGGAGGACTGAAGCAGCAACTTGCCGCCAATGTTCACGAACTGACTGTCGACGGACGAACCCCGCAACAGCAGATCTCAGAGTGCACCGCAACCGTCAAAGAGCTTCAGCTGCGCATGCGCAAGATCTACCTGGATCTTGTGAAGCAACTCGGCCGCAAGGGGATCGTCATTGCCGACTATCGGCAACTGACCGATGCCCAAAGGGCTGTCATTCGCGAGGATTATTTCACCAACATCCTGCCGTTGGTGACGCCACTGGCGATGGATCCCGCGCATCCCTTCCCATTCATCTCCAACCTGTCCCTGAGCCTGCTGGTCACGCTGCGCTATCCGGATGACGAAGAGCCGATCATGAACCGCATCAAGGTTCCGCTTGGCTCGGGCGTGCCGCGGTTCCTGCGGATCGAGGACTCTGATCGCTTCATACCCCTGGAAGAAGTGATGGCACACAATCTCGATCTCCTGTTCCCCGAAATGGAGGTCGAATCCTGTGAGTTCTTTCGGGTCACCCGCAACGCCAATACGGAACTGGAGGAGGATCGGGCCGAAGATCTCCTGAACATGATCGAGACGGAACTGCGGGACCGCAAGTTCGCCCCCTTCGTGCGGCTGGAGATCAGCCCGGGCATGGGAACCCTCCACCGGGGCATGCTGGCCGCCGAACTGGGGCTCGACGAGGCTGCCGACGTCTTTGAATCCGACGTTCTTTTCGGCATGCGCGACCTGATGGAACTGGCGGGCCTCGACTTTCCGGAAATGCACGACCTGGATCACCGGCCGTCGACGAATGTCAAGATTCAGGATTCGCGAAGCATCTTCCATCTGATCCGCGAGGCCGGCTCGATCCTGCTCCATTTCCCTTACGAATCGTTCGCGACGTCGGTGGAGCGGTTCGTCCGGGAGGCCAGCCAGGACCCCAAGGTGCGGGCGATCAAGATGACCCTCTACCGGACCTCTGCCGATACCGAGATCCTCGAATACCTGATCGAGGCCGCCCGGAACGGAAAACAGGTCGCTGTCGCCGTCGAGCTCAAGGCCCGCTTCGACGAGGCCGCAAACATTCGCTGGGCGAGCCGCCTGGAAGAGGCCGGGATTCACGTCACTTACGGTGTCGTGCGGCTCAAGACTCACGCCAAGTCGATCCTGGTCGTCCGCCAGGACTACTCCGGCCTGCGCCGATACGCACATATCGGGACCGGCAACTACCATGCGGGTACCGCGCGGCTCTATTCCGATCTTGGCTTGCTCACCTGCGATGACGCCATCGGCCACGACCTGACCGAGCTCTTCAACTACCTCACCAGCGGATGCAAGCCGTCGCGCACATACCGCAAGCTGCTGACGGCGCCCAAATTCCTGAAAAAGGCGCTCTTGGCCAAGATCGACAGGGAAATCGAGAGTCACTCGGAGACATCGCCTGGCCTGATCCGACTGAAAACGAATGCGCTCGAAGACCCGCACATAACCGAAGCCCTGTACCGAGCGTCACGCGCCGGGGTCAAGATCGAGTTGATCGTGCGGGACACCTGTCGCCTGCGTCCCGGCCTTGCGGGCATTTCCGATAATATCTCGGTTGTCAGCATAGTAGGCCGGTTCCTCGAGCACTCCCGGATCTACTATTTCCGCAATGGCGGTGACGAGGAGTACTACATCGGGTCCGCCGATCTGATGCGGCGGAACCTGGAAAGCCGCGTGGAACTCGTTGCACCGATCGAAGACCCGGCCCATCGCGAGGAGTTGAGCAGAATCTTTGAGGCGCAGCTGTTGGATGAACGCAGCGCTTGGGAGATGGGCCCGGATGGCGAGTACACCCAGCGTCGGCCCACAGGCCGTGGGAGAGACGGCAGGGGCTGTCAGGAAGTGCTGATCGCCAACTCAGAAAAGCGCCAAGCGTCGGCCTCCAGACTGCGGCGGCGCAAGCCGAGGGCCATCGCCCGACGGAGCGTCCGTTGAGGCCCATCTGGCGCAGGCCGGCTGGCGCGGCTCGATCCTATCGTATCGTACGGGGCGACGGAATCCGGTATTGTCAGGATCCTGAAAACCTGAGCGCCGGGCCGCAATCGCCGGTCCCGGAACGGTTGTAGGACGGAGGTGTCGGGTGCAGGTTTCTGAGATCCTTGCAGCGAAGGGTGATCGGGTGATTTCGATCGACTCGGCGGCAACCGTCCGTGACGTGGCGGACACGTTGCAGCGTGAAGGGATCGGAGCGGCCGTGGTCAACGGCGACGGCAAGGAAATGGCGGGTATCATCTCCGAACGTGATGTCGTGGCCAGCATCGCTCAACATGGTCCGGCGGCCTTGGAGATGCCCGCCGCCGATCTGATGAACCGTACCGTCATCACCTGTACGCCGGACAGCAGCACCCAAGAGCTGATGGAGCAGATGCTTGCGAGCCGAATCCGTCATCTGCCGGTGGTCAACGGCGATGCTCTGGTTGGCATGATCAGCGTCAGCGATGTCGTCAAGGCCGTACTCTCCGAACTGAAATGGATGACGAAGGTCCTGCAAGATCAATTGGCGACGGCTGCCGCCTGGTCGACTGACGAGGATTGATCGCGGCTTGACGACAAAGGCGGACGCCGGCGATATCGCTGGACCAATAGGCGGAGGAAGCCGGAGGTTGGGCGCTGGCCCTTCGACCTTTAGTGGTTCGGGGTTGGCAGACCCGATAGGTTTCCACTTCGAGCCGCCGCGCGAATCTTCTGGTCCGGCTCACTCCCGGATTTGGTCGGAAAACAACAATGGCCAAGACACTTGTCGTAGAGCCGGGTGAACCCCCGACAAAAGTACCGTTTCTCAGAGGAATCCTGACGCATTCGCTGCAACAATCGGGACTTCCCTTCGAAGAGGCCTACGCACTCGCCTCTCAGGTCCGGGACGAGCTCGGCGATCGGAATGAGATCACGACCGCCGAACTCCGCGAGGCGGTACTCAAGCACATCGCCGGTCACGGACCGACCGTCGTGCAACGCTACCAGCATCCGACAACGTCGCCGGGGACGATTCTGGTTCGCGACGCCGAGGGCCACACCAGACAATTCTCCCGGCAGGAACACCGGCGACTCCTCGAATCCAGTGGCCTCTCCTACGAGGAGTCGACGGCCGTCACGGCGTCGCTTTTTAGCCATATGATGAAGAAGGGTCTGACCGAAATCCGCTCACAGCATCTCGGATATCTCACCTATCGCTATCTCCGCTTTGCGCTCGGTCCCAAGAAGGCGCAACGCTACCTCGTTCTGGTCAACTATCGTCGGAGAGAGCAACCGCTCGTGGTGATGATCGGCGGCGCAAGCGGGACCGGAAAGAGCGCCATCGCCACGGAACTCGCACACCGTCTGGACATCGCGCGCACCCAGTCGACCGACCTTCTGCGAGAGGTCATGCGGATGATGATCCCCGAACGCCTCATTCCGGTGCTGCACAGGTCGTCCTATGACGCCTGGCAGGCCTTGTCGGCCACGGCCACAGGCGTCGACGCGCTGCTGATCGACGGCTATCAGGCGCAGGCCGATTTGCTTTCAGTGCCCTGCGAGGCGGTGATAAAGCGGTCCCTGAACGAGGGTGCCTCGGTAATCCTGGAGGGTGTCCACATCCAGAACTCGCTGGTGAATATGGTGCCTTCAGACGGCGGCGCCATCGTGATTCCGATCATGCTTGCGGTGCTCAGCCCGAAGCAACTTCGACAACGGTTCATGGGGCGGGGCCAGCAGATGAACCGGCGCCGGGCCGAGCGGTACCTCGATAACTTCAGTTCGATCTGGCGGCTGCAGGCCCATCTCCTGTCCGAAGCCGATCGCGGACAAATCCCGATCATCGTCAACCACGATCGGCAACAAGTCATCCAAGACATCATGAACGTGATCGTGAACGCCCTCCTGGAAAAGCTGACTGCCGAGCCCTCGGAAGTGTTCAGCTAACAGATAACGCGATTTTTGGCCGGCGCCCTCATCGCCGCACCCAGGCGGCAGCGTGACAGGCCTCCGCTCAAGACTATCGGCTCTTGCCGGATGCCATCGACCGCCGTCAGCCGACGACACTGATGTGCCAGCGCCGCCTCTGAGCGCCCGGCGGCTCGAACTTCACCGCCATGCCGCTCGAGACCGAGACCGCGGGATTTTCGGAGAGCTTGGCGTGACGGCAGAGAACCCGAAAGACACCGGAATGGGCAACGACCAGCACCGGCGACGGCCCGTTGATCGACCGCATCGCAGTCAGGACGCGCGACGAGAAGTCATCATGGCTCTCGACGGCTTCCGGGTCGGGCTCGGCTGGCCGCAAGTCCTTTGGGCCGCCCTGATACGGACCCCAATTTCGTTCCATCAGGCCGGGCATGGGAAAGGCCGGCACGCCTGTCAGGATCGAAACTATGGTGGCGGTCTGCCATGCCCGTTCGAGCGGGCTTGCATAGATCGACCGCAGAAGAACGCCGCCCAGGGCCTCTCCCGCCCTTTGCGCGGATTGCCGACCTTTGGCGATCAATCGGGTATCGTTTTGACCCTGAACGATTCCTTCTTCGTTCTCGCGCGTCTCGCCATGACGCAGGAAATAGAACGGCGTGACGCCGAACTCAAAGCTCGATGCCTCCAACCCATGCCCCTCCATCGTCGCCAGGCCAGAGTGCATGGCTATCGAGTATGAGTCTTCCCTGAGCTCTGCATTGCCCAGATTCATGTCCGCTCCGGACCAGCAATTGTGGTCGCGAACCGTCGGCTGACGGTCACCCCCACGGCTGCTCCGGGAGCCCAAGCTTGGCTATTCTGCTATCCGCTTCGAGCCCCGCGCGGGACCGATTGCTTCACCTTTCCAGCGCACTTGGTACAAGTCGTGGCGCCGCTGTTGGAAATTCCGTACCGAGCCCTGGCTGCGCAGCTCCTTGAGCAATCCCAGATCGAGGTCCGCGATCAGCGTCGTTTCGGTATTGGGAGTAGCCTCGGCCTTTACGGCGTCGTGGGGAAAAGCGAAGTCGGACGGCGTGAAGATTGCCGACTGTGAGTAGTGAATTTCCATATATCCCAGGTTCGGGATGTTCCCCATGCTTCCCGTCGCGACGACGTAGCACTCGTTTTCGATGGCGCGCGCCTGCGCGCAGCGCCGTACCCGCAGATAGGCGCTCTTGGTGTCGGTAAGATAAGGAACGAAGAGAATCTGCATCCCTTGCTCGGCCAGCAGACGGCTGAGCTCCGGGAACTGGACATCGTAGCAGACCAGGATCCCGACCTTTCCCTCATCCGTATCGAAAAGCTTCAGCTCGTCGCCGCCCTGCAGCCCCCACTCCAGCTGCTCGCCGGGGGTCGGATGGATCTTGTACTGGAAGTCCCAGCTGCCGTCGCGTCGACACAGGAAGGAGACGTTGCGAAGCGTGTGATCTCGATACTCGGGCAGGCTGCCGGCGACGATGTTGATGTTGTATTGCACCGCCAGGTCCGAGATATAGGCGCGGATCCTGTCGGTGTACTGAGCCAGTGACCGGATCGCCTCCGCATCGCTTTTGACATGGGGATAGAACTGCGACATCAAGGACGCGTTGAAGTATTCCGGCAGAACGGCGAAATCGCACCGATATGCGGCCACAACGTCGATATAGTATCTCAGGTGCGAACGGAACACGTCGAAGGTCGCGGCAGGGCGCATCTGCCACTGAACGGCCGCCACTCGCGCGTTCCTCGTCGGTTCTCCCAACAAATTCTTCTTCTCTACGTAATCGATATTGAACCATTGCGAGATCACAGCGTATCCGTGCGACTCTTCATCTTCGGGCAGGTATCCCGTGATCACCCGGCGGACGTGGAAGTCATTGCTGAGTTGGAACGTCAGGACCGGATCGTAGATCTCTCGCGCCTTGACCTCTGCGATGTATTCTTGCGGCGTTAGCTTGTTGCTGACCTTGTCGTAGCCCGGAATGCGTCCGCCGAAGACGATGCGTCGCAGGTTCAGCTTGCGGCAGAGTTCCTTGCGCGCCTCATAGAGGCGGCGGCCGAGCCGGAGCCCGCGGTAGTCCGGATGCACGAAGACGTCGACGCCATAGAGCGTGTCCCCGGTCGGGTCGTGGGTGGTCAGATGACCATTGCCGGTGATCTGGCGGTGCGTGTGATAGTCGCCGAATCTCTTGTAGTCGACGATCATGCTGATCACGGCGGCAACGACTTTTCCGTTGTCCTCGATGCAGATCTGGCCTTCGGGGAAGCGGGCAAGTTGTGACTCGAACTGTTTTTGTTTCCATGCGCCGCCCGCGTGGCCATAGACCAGTTCCATGATCTCCTTCAGAGCGGGATAGTCGGAAAGCCGCGTATTGCGTAGCTGCAGTCGGTGATGCAACTCCGCGTCCTTGGAGGGGACATGGTCCGGTACGGGCGCGGTCTCAGCCTGCTTGCCGCGTCCTCCGCTAGCATTCTTCGCGGCTGACTTGGCGCTAATCGGTTCCCGCCGCTTGGACTTGACCTGCATCGCGCTCTATCCCCTTCGGCCCGCCGGCCGTCTCTCCCCCACAAAGCATTCGCCGAGCCGTCCGACAGGGCATTGATCTTCGTCAAGTTCGGGATGCGGCCATCGACGGCGAGGCCGTGCCGACGCCGGAGAATGGGACCCTGCGCATCGGCCTGCGAGGCGACCTCGCCGGCATCCTGTGGCTGGCGGCGGACGGCAGAGAGCCCGCCCCGGTTTTCCGGGCCGGGGCGCGGGCCGGAATCGTCCGAACCGACCATCCTCCAGGTTCAGAAATTCCTGCGCTTCTGACGGTACTGATCGGCGACGACGGCGGCGACGATGATCACGCCCTTCACGATGCTGATATAGAAGACGTTGATCCCGAGAAAGGTGAAACCGGAGGTGATGACCCCCAGGATCAGCACGCCGATGATTGTTCCGGTGATCCTGCCTACGCCGCCGAACAGCGAGGTTCCGCCTATGACCACCGCCGAGATCGCGTCGAGTTCCCACATCAGGCCGGTGCCGGATTGGGCGGTCAGGGCGCGCGAGGTCTGGACGAGTGCCGCCAGCCCGTAAAGCCCGCCCGCCATGGCATAGACCAGCATCTTATGGCGGGCGACGTTTATCCCGGCCATGCGGGCGGCATCTTCGTTCGATCCGATCGCGTACGTCCTGCGGCCGTACACGGTGTACCTCAATAGGACATGGAAGACGGCGGCCACGCCGAGAAAGATGACGATCGGCATTGCGCCCGCGCCGAAGACCGCGAAGCCCTCGGTGAAGAAACTGACCTGCGCGCCGCTCGTGTACCAGCGTGCCAGCCCGCGGGCCGCCACGAGCATGCCGAGCGTGGCGATAAAGGGCGGGATATAGGTGAGCGCGACAAGGCTGCCGTTGATGAGTCCCAGCAAGGCCCCCACCCCGATCCCGGCCAGCACCGGCAAGATGACCGGCAGGTCGGTCAGCGCCGGATAGACGGCTCTTGCGTAGTCGGACGTCTGCGCAAGCGATGCCGCCACGAGGCCGGCGAAACCGAGGATCGAGCCGCCCGACAGGTCGATCCCCGCCATGATGATGATCTGGGTCACGCCCACGGCCATGATCCCGATGATCGCCATCTGCAGCACCATGATGAACAGGCGCTGCGAATTGAAGACAAAGGTCTGGCCCGCATAGATCCAGCCGAGGATCTCGAAAATTGCCGCCACGCCGATCAGCACCAGAAGAATCCCGGACTCCGGCGGCAGGCGTCGTCGCCAAACGGCCGGGGGGGCGGTCTCGGTCTGGGTGCTCGTGCTCATTGTCCCTTCACCTCCGGAGGCCCGCCCGATGCCGGCTCAGCGGCTCGCCAGCCGGCGCTGGCGGTACTGATCGGAGATAACTGCCACCACGATGATCATCCCCTTGGCGATCTCCTGGTAGTAGAAGTCGATCCGCAGGAAGGTGAAACCCGAGGTGATGACGCCGAGGATGCAGACGCCGATCACCGTACCGCTGATGCGCCCCTTGCCACCGAACAGCGAGGTGCCCCCGATCACCGCCGCCGAGATCGCGTCGAGCTCGTACATCAGCCCCATGCCCGGCTGGCCCATCGTCGCGCGGGCGCACATCACCACCCCCGCCAGGCCGGAGAGCCCCCCGGCGATCGTGTAGACCAGGATCTTGTGGCGCGGGATGTTGATGCCAGCAATCCGGGCAGCTTCCTCGTTCGAGCCGATCGCGTATGTGCGACGGCCGTAGAGCGTGCGGGACAGGAGAATGTGGAACAACAACGCCACGGCCAGGAAGATCACCACCGGCCAGATGCCCTGACCGATGGCGATGAATTCCGGCGTCAGCCCGAAGATCGGCTGCCCTTCGGTATAGAGCACGGCAATTCCTCGGGCTGCCACCAGCATTCCCAGGGTGGGAATGAAGGGCGGCACGCCGGTCGTGGCCGTGATCGCACCGTTCAGCCAGCCGGCGGCCATGCCGATGGCGATCCCGGCCAGGATCGGGACGACGACCGGCAGGTCGAGAAGACCGGGGTAGAGCGGGCTGAAAGCGCCGCTGGTCTGGGCGAGGCTGGCCGCCGTCATGGCCGCAAGGGCCGCCACCGCGCCGCCGGAAAGGTCGATGCCCGCGGTGATGATCACCTGGGTGACGCCAACTGCGATGATTCCGACGATCGAGACCTGCAGCACCATGATCACCAGGCGCCGGGAATTCAGCAGGAAGCTCTGTCCCACAACCATCCAGCCGATAACCTCGAAAAGCGCGGCAATGGCGATCAGGATGAAGAAGATGCTGGCGTCCGCCGGAAGTCTTCTCAGGTTAATGCCAAGGGTCATAGATAGTGACCGATTTCATGGAGCCCCCAGGAATCCATTGGGGCCCCTTCGGGCAGGCGCGGCGCGCGGCGCGATGCAGCGCATCGGGCAAGCGTCACAACGCACCCGAAGGGGCCCCAATGGACTCCGGGGGGCTCCACCGCAGGCCGCTCTGCTATGTCCGCCCGCCGCGTTGCGGCCCGCTTGTGGTGCGCTGCACCACGGCGCGAACCGCGCCTAACGGGCGGACATAGGAGAGCGGTGAAATCGGTCATTATCTATGTCCCTTGGTATCCAGCATGCCCGGACCCGATTCCTCGCTGTGTCTTGAAGCCGGTTCAGACGAAGCTGGCTTTGGCGTCGGTGCCGGACTGCACGCCGGTGATCAGCGCGACCACCTCATTGGCATCGGTGGTCTTTGCATTCACCGTGCCGACGATGCGCCCGCGCCGGAACACGACGACCTTGTCGACGAGATCGAAGACCTGGCGAAGGTTGTGGCTGACGAGAATGAGCGGCACGCCCTGATCCTTCAGGGTGCCGATGATGTTTTCGACCTGTGCCGTCTCCTGCACGCCCAGCGCGGCGGTGGGCTCGTCCATGATGATCAGCTTTGAGGCAAAGGAGGCCGACCGGCTGATCGCCACGCATTGTCGCTGGCCGCCGGACATGTTGCCGATCGTGTTGCGCAGGTTCGGGATCTTGACCGCCGTGCGTTCCAGCCCCTCCTCGGCCAGGCGCAGCATTTTCTTCTCGTTGAGGAAGCTGAAGGGGCCGAGGTTGAAGTAGACCTCCTCGCGGCCGAGAAAGATATTCGCCGGGACATCGAGGTCGTTGGCGAGCGCGAGGTTCTGAAAGACCGCCTCGATCCCGGCCTCGCGAGCCTCGAGCGGGTTCTTGAAGGAAACTTCTTCCCCGTCGAAGAATACCTTGCCGGAGGTCGGCTGCTCGACGCCGGTGATTTGGCGCACGAAGGTCGATTTGCCGGCGCCATTGTCGCCGACAATGGCGATGTGCTCGCCGGCCTCCAGGACGAAATCAGCGTCGTCCAACGCGTGGACGCCGCCATAATGCTTGGTCAACTTCTCGGTCTTGAGAATGACGGTGCTCGCACCGGCCATCGCGCGGCCTCCGTGAATAGGAGGGTGCTTCCGGACGTATCCGGAAGCACCCACATTCCGCAGTGCAGGGTCAGTTGGCGCCCAGATAGTCGTCGACGTTGGCCGGCGTCACCAACTCGAACGGGATGTTGATCCAGTTCGGCAGGTCTTCCCCATTCATCGCCGCGATGGCCGCGTCGACCGAACCGGTGGCCTGACCGGCGGCGTTCTGGAACACCGTCACGTCGAGATCGCCCGCCTTCATGGCGACAAGGGCGTCGGCCGTGGCGTCAACGCCGCCGACGATGACGTCATCCATGGAGACGCCGGCCGATTTCAGGGCCTGGATGGCGCCGAGCGCCATCTCGTCATTGTTGGCGAACACCATGTTGAAGTCGGTCCCGGAGGCCAGCATGTTGGAGATGATGTTGGCGGCTTCCGTGCGCTGCCATTTGCCTTCCTGTTCGGCCACGATCTCGATGCCCTGGCACATGCTGAGCCCGACCACTTCGCGCACGTCCTGGGAGCGGGTCACGGCGGCTTCGTTCGACAGGATCCCCATCAGCAGAACGCCCTTGCCGGTGCCCGCCGCAAGGTTGCACATCTCGAAGGCTTCCAACGTGCCGGACCAGGTCTCGTCGGACCCGACGAAGGCGCTGTTGCCGCCAAGATCGTCCAGATCCACGGGGCGGCGGTTGACGTAGATCAGCGGCGTATTGGCAGCCCGCGCCATCTGGGTGATCTGCGGGCTGGCCGCCGCGCTGACCGGGGCCAGAATAATCGCGTCGACGCCGGAGGCGATGAAGTTCTGGATCTGGCTCAACTGGTTCCCGACATCCTCCCGGGCGTCCTCGACCTGAAGTGAGTGGCCGAGAGACTCCGCATGGGCCTTGGCAGCCTCGCGCAGCACGGTCTGGAAGTTGTCGTCGAAGTTCGGGCTCGAGAAACCGATCTCGCCGGCTCCGGCATCGGTGGCCACAATCGCGGCCACCGCCGCTGCGGCAATCGCACCAAGTTTGGTCATGGTTCACTCCCTCTATTCATGCCCTTCCGCGGGGCATGCATTGTTCAGTTCGGACCGGAGAGATCCACCCTCTCCGATATTCGCCGACAGTCGTGGCCGCAGGCCAAAAGGACTCGCTATCCGACCCGTCTCCCAGGCCTGAATTGTCGCCAAGCGACTTCCAGCAATTTTCAGCATAGGTCGTTTCCGAAAAGCTTGCAACCGGTTGCAAACTATGTCGGGATATCATCGATGACAGCGGTGCAAGCTCATGTCACCTCACTTGGGTCCGCCGGCCGCTTCCTGCGCGCCTTGCCATCGGCCGACAACGAACGCCGTTGCAGGATTCTCCACACTCGTCCAAAGAGGTCGCCATGCGGTTCTGGAACGGATTGATCGCGTGATGGCTGCCCCATGGCTGTGACGCTGAAAGAGGTCGCGAAGCGTGCCGGTGTGTCTCGCTCGGCCGTGTCCCGCTCCTTCACCGAGGGCGCCTCGGTTTCCGAAAAGACCCGACGCAAGGTGGAGAAGGCGGCAGCCGAGATGGGCTACAGCCCGAACGTCCTGGCCCGCAGCTTGACCACCCGGCGCACCAAGCTGGTCGGCCTTGTCTCCGACAACTTCCACAATCCCGTGTTCCTGCAGGTTTTCGACCTGTTTACCCGCGGATTGCAGGAGCGAGGCCTGCGCCCGCTGCTGGTCAATCTCTCCTGCGAAACCCAGCTGGAAGACTCCGTCCGGATGCTGCAGCAATACTCCGTCGACGGGGTGGTCGTCGCCTCCTCGACCCTGCCGCCCGCCTTTGCCCATGCCTTCCGGCGCGCCGGGGTGCCGGTGGTGCATTCCTTCGGTCGTTGCACCAACGCGCCCGAGGCGCATGTCGTCGGGATCGACAACGCTTTCTGCGGAAGAATCGCGGCAGAAACGCTGGTTGCCCGCGGCTATCGGCGCATCGGCTTCATGGGCGGGCCGGAGGCCGCGACGTCGACGCAGGACCGTATCGCCGGTTTCATGGAGGAGATGTCCAACCACCCCGAGATCCGTGTGACCCACAGCTTTGCCGAGGCCTATTCGTTCCAGGCCGGGCGCAAGGAGATGACCCGCCTGCTCAAGGCCGCGCCGGCCGAAGCCTATTTCTGCGGCGACGACGTCCTGTCGATCGGGGCCTTGAGCGCCATCGGGTCGGCGGGACTGTCGGTGCCGGACGATATCGGCATCATCGGGTTGAACGACATGGAAATGGCGGGGTGGGAAAACATCAATCTCACCACCATTCACCAGCCGATCCGGGAGATCATCAATTCCTCGGTGGAACTTATCGTCGCCATGCTCGAAGAGCCGGACCGGGAGCCCGAAGCCCGCCTATTCCGTTGTCGTATCGTCGAGCGCGGAACGCTCAGGCCCCTCTGAAACTGGGCGGGCGGGCGTCGACCCACGCGCCGTTCTGCTTCGCCGATCTGACCGCCGCATGGACGGCGGCCATGGAGCGCAATCCGTCCTCGGCCCGCGGGTAGAGATCAGCTGCCGCATCCGGCGCGCGGCCGTCCTTTGCGGCCCTGATCGCCTCGGCCAGGTCGGCATAGATGTTGGCGAAGGCGAGCGGCATGCCTTCCGCATGACCGATGGTGACCCGTGATGCCCGGTCCGCCTCCGGCGACAGGCCGCCCTCGCCGCGCTCGATGATCTCGACCCGCCCACCGAGTGGCGTCCAGTAGAGCTGGTTCGGCTGCTCCTGCGCCCAGCGCAGGCCGCCCTTCTCGCCGAAGACCTGAAGCGTCAGCCCGTGCTGGCGGCCGATCGCGATTGATGAGGTCCACAGCCGCCCGACGGTGCCGCCATCCATGCGGAAGTTGACCATGGCGTCGTCTTCCAGCTGCCGGCTTTCGATGCAGGATGCGAAATCGGCGGAGAGCGTTGCGACCTCCTGATTGGTGACGAAACTCGCCATGTGCAGCGCATGGATGCCGCAATCTGAGAACTGTGCCGAGGCGCCGATCTGCGCCGGGTCGTAGCGCCAGCGCACACGGGGGTTGTCGGCGTCCGCCGCGTCGGCGTGGTGGCCATGGGCGAACTCCGTCACCACCAGCCGCACCCGGCCCAGATCGCCGCGCGCCACCATCGCGCGCATGTGGCGCACCAGCGAATAGCCGGAATACCCGTAATTCACCCCGCAAATCCGGCCGGAGGCCTTCGCCACCCGGACCACCTCCTCGGCTTCGTCGACGGTCATGGTCATGGGTTTTTCGCAGAGCACATGAAATCCGGCCTCCAGAAAGGCCTTGGTGATCTCGAAATGGGTGGCATTCGGCGTGGCGACGGTCACCAGATCGATCCGGTCGTCGCGGCTGCTTTCGCCCGCGAGCATCTCACGCCAATCGCCATAGGCGCGGTCGGCCGCCACCCCTAGCCGCCGCGCGAAATCCCGCCCCGCCTGGGGCTGGTGATCGAGCGCGCCGGCGGTCAGCTCGAATTCTCCATCCAAGCCGGCGGCCAGTCGGTGCGCCGGTCCGATCTGGCTGCCTTCGCCGCCGCCGACCATGCCCCATTTCAGTCTTGTCATAACAGCGGCCCCTCAGTGGAAACCGATGGATCGAAGGTAGCTGCGGTTCGCCATCGCGTCGTGAATCGGCGAAGTCTCGCCTTCGGGATCGCAATCCTGCTCGACCGTGCACCAGCCGTCGAAACCGGCATCCAGCAGGACCTGCCGCACGGCCGGGAAATCGACCTCGCCGCCGCCGAGATTGCAGAAGATGCCCTGCGCACAGGCGTCGTAAAACCCGGTGCGGCTGGCGATCACGTCCGCCTTCACCATCGGGTCGATGTCCTTGAAATGCATATAGCTGATGCGGCCGATATGGCGCCTCATGAAGGCCACCGGGTCGAACCCGGCATAGGTGTGGTGGCCGGTGTCGAGACAGACCTTCAGGATGCCGTCGTCGACCTCGTCGAGCAGTCGCTCCAGCTCGGGCTCGAAATCCATGAACCCTGCGGCATGGGCGTGGATTCCGACGGTCAGGCCGTACTCCTCGGCACCCAGTTTCGCCACGGTGCGAAACCTGTCGACGAAGGCCGGCCACTCGCCGGCGGCCATCTGTTCGGCCTCATCCGCGCGGCCGGCTGTGGGCGCCCGGCGCGCCGCGATGGAATCGATCAGGACCAGGTGCCTTGCCCCGTGCGCGGCGAGCGCCTTGCAGGTCCGCACGGCACCATCCATCACGTCATCCCATTGCGCGGGATCGTGAAACGCCCGGAACACGACGCCGCCGATCAGTTCCAGATCATATCTCGCCAGAGCATCGCCCAGGACCGCCGGGTCTTCGGGCATGAACCCGACCGGCCCAAGCTCGATCCCTCGGTAGCCCGCCTCGGCGCATTGCTCCAGAACCGTTTCCCAGGCCGGATTGCGGGGATCGTCGGCGAATTCGACGCCCCAGGAACAGGGCGCATTGCCAATTCTGATGGTCATCTCCAGCATCCCGAAAAAGGGCGTTGCAACCGGTTGCAAAACCGGTATCCTAAAACCCGACGCTAGGTCAACGGGAAAAGTCGACCGGCCGCCATCCTGACACACGCGAAACCCGGAGATGCGCATGGGCGTTGCAGCGGGAAACGTCGAACTGACACTGGCGCAGGCCATCGTCCGGCACCTTGCCAACCAGTTCATCGAGATCGACGGTACGGAGGTGCGCCTGTGCGGAGGCGGCTTCGCGATCTTCGGCCACGGCAACGTCACCTGCCTCGGCGAGGCGCTGAATGGCCACCGCGCGGAGCTGCCGGTCTATCGCGGCCAGAACGAGCAGAGCATGGGCTTCGCCGCGGCGGCCTACGCCAAATACCATTTGCGCCGCCGGTTCATGTTCTGCACCGCGTCGGCCGGCCCCGGCACCTCGAACCTGCTGACCTCGGCCGCGCTCGCCCATGCCAACCGCCTGCCGATGCTGATGCTCTGCGGCGACACCTATGTCACCCGCCTGCCGGACCCGGTGCTGCAGCAGCTCGAGCATTTCTACAACCCGACACTGGGCGTGAACGACGCGTTCAAGGCCGTCACCCGTTTCTGGGACCGGATCAGCCATCCGGCCCAGATCATCCAGTCGCTTCCGGCGGCCCTCGCGACCATGCTCGACCCGGCGGATTGCGGCCCGGCCTTCCTCGGCCTGCCGCAGGACGTGCAAGGCTGGACCTTTGACTACCCGATGGAATTCTTCGAGAAGACCGTCCACCGCGTTCGCCGCGCCGCGCCGGACACGGACGAGGTTGCCGATGCCGCGGCGCTCCTGAAATCCGCCGAACGACCGATGATCATCGCCGGCGGCGGCGTGCAGTACTCGGGCGCCGTCGCCGAGCTGACTGCCTTTGCCGAGACCCACAACATACCGGTTGTCGAGACCATCGCCGGACGGGCCAACATGGTGGCCACGCATCCGCTCAATTCCGGGCCGATCGGCGTTACCGGGTCCGACTCGGCCAACGCGATCGCCGAGAAGGCGGATGTGATCCTGGCGGTCGGAACGCGGCTCCAGGACTTTACCACCGGCTCCTGGACCGCGTTCGACAGGGGCGCCCGGTTCGTCTCGATCAACGCCGCCCGGCACGACGCGGGCAAACACCGCTCGACCCCCGTCGTGGGCGACGCGAAACTGGCGCTGTCGGCGCTGTCGGAGGCGGTCCATGGCTATCGCGGGCCCGAGGGCTGGACAACCGAGGCCCGGGCCGAACGCGCGAAATGGGATGAATGCGTCGCCGCGAACATCCGCCCCGGCAACCGCCCGAATTCCTACGCGCAGGCCATCGGAGTCGTGAACGGGCTGTGCGACGCGGGCGACCGCATCGTGGCCGCCGCCGGCGGCCTGCCGGCCGAGGTGACCGCCAACTGGCGCACGCTGAAGACCGGCACGGTGGACGTGGAGTTCGGCTATTCCTGCATGGGCTACGAGATCGCCGGCGGCTGGGGCGCGCGCATCGCCCAGGCCGAGAAGGAACCTGATCGGGACACGATCGTCTTTACCGGCGACGGTTCCTACCTGCTGATGAACTCGGACATCTATTCCTCGGTGCTGACCGGGAAGAAGCTGATCATTCTGGTGCTCGACAACGGCGGTTTCGCGGTCATCAACAAGCTGCAGAACAACACCGGCAACGAATCCTTCAACAACCTGATCAAGGACTGCAACATCGCCGTCGAGCCCTTTTCGGTGGATTTCGCCGCCCACGCCCGCGCGATGGGCGCCGAGGCCGAGACCGTCTCGAACCCCGGCGAACTGGCCGACGCCTTCCAGCGAGCCAAAGCGGCGGACCGGACCTATGTCATCGCGATGCAGGTCGACGCCCATGACGGCTGGACCACCGAAGGCCATACCTGGTGGGAGGTCGGCACACCGCATGTCTCCGACAGCGAGTCCGTCCGCAAGGCCCACGAAGTCATCGAGTCCGCCCGCGCCCGGCAGAGAAAAGGCGTCTGATGGCCGACCTTTCCCGCATATCGCGGAACCGCTTCGTCATCATCGGCCGGGCCGGGATGGATTTCTATCCCGACCCGCCGGGCACGAAGACCGAAGAGGCCACGCATTTCTTCGCCTGCCTCGGTGGATCCTCGGCCAATATCGGCGTCGCGATCACGAAACATGGCGGCAAGGCCGCGCTTGTCACCTCGGTCTCGGACGACGCGATCGGGCGATTTGCCCTGAACCAACTCGACGCCTACGGCATCGACCGGCGCTTGGTGAAATCCGTCGCCGGCGAGGCGCGGAACTCGCTCGCCGTCGTCGAGAGCCGGATCGAGGACCACCAATCGGTCATCTATCGCAACGGGGCGGCGGACTTTCAGATGACCATCGGGGATGTTGAGGCGGTCGACTATGCGTCTTATGGCGCGCTCATCACCACCGGCACGGTCTTCGCCGCCGAGCCCTCGCGCAGCGCCGCCCTGCATGCCTTCGACCTGGCGAAGGCGATGGGGCTGCCGCTCGTCTTCGACGTCGACTACCGGCCCTATTCCTGGGCCTCCGCCGAATTGGCAGCCGATGTCTATTCCCGCGCCGGGTCGCTCTGCGACATCATCGTCGGCAATGACGAGGAATTCGGCTTCATGGCCGGCGGCCTCGACAAGGGACTCGGGAAGGCGCGGGAGATGGCGCGGTCCTCGGCCAGCATCGTCGTCTACAAGATGGGCGAGAAGGGTGCGATCACCATCACCCCGGACGAAGAATTCCGGACCGGCATCTATCCGGTCGACGCCCTGAAGCCCACCGGCGCCGGGGACGGCTTCATGGGCGGGTTCATCGCATCGCTCGCGGCCGGCCATCCGCTGAAGGATTGCGTCCTGCGCGGCTCCGCCTGCGCCGCGATCGTGGTCAGTCGGGTCGGCTGCGCCCCGGCCATGCCGACGACCGCCGAGCTCGACGACTTCCTCGCCACCCATCCCGGCCCGACCGAAGCCTGAAAGGATAGGCCATGCACATCGCGCCCTATGACAACCTGAACAAACCGATCGTGGATGTTGATGACCGCCTCGTTCCACTGAACTACTTCAACATCGTCAAGCTGACGAAGGGCCAGGCATTCGAGTTTCGGATCCCGGGCTATGAGACCTGCATCGTGCCGGCCACCGGCACGGTCGATATCGATGTGGAAGGCGCGACTTACGAGAAGATCGGCAATCGCGGCATCGATGTCTGGGACGGCGAGCCGGAGGGTGTCTACGTCCCGGTGAACGCGGCGGCGCGGATGGTCTGCCTCTCCGACCAGGCCGAGATCTTCGTGGCCGGCGCGAAATTCGACCGGACGCTCGAGCCTTTCGCGGTGCGCAGCGACGAGCTGGACTTCGTCCAGTACGGCTCCGACGACACCAAGACCCACCGCAAGATCAAGCATATCCTGGGGCAGAAACAGCACGACAAGGTCGGGCGGCTGCTGGTTTCCGAGCTTTTCACGGTGGGACAGGGCGGCTGGTCGGGCTTCCCGTCTCACAAGCATGATACGGACCGCCTGCCCGACGAAACCCGGCATGACGAAACCTACAACTTCCGCTTCCGGCCGAATTACGGTTCGGGCCTGCAGATGTTGCAGCGCGAGGACAACGAGCCGGGCGACGCCTATCACATCGTCGACGGCTCCACGGTCTGTATCGACAAAGGCTACCATCCCTGCGCGGCGTTGCCGGGCTATGAGATGTACTATTTCACCATTCTCGGCGGCCTCAGCCAGCGCAGC
>JABDIP010000498.1 GCA_013003675.1 Inquilinus sp. | reverse complement strand
GTTGGCGGAGCGGCTGGGGGTGCCGATTCGCGCGGTCGAGTTGCACCGGTTTCCCGACGGCGAGAGCTTGGTGCGGGTGGCGGAACCGGCGCGGGATGCGGTGCTCTATCGGTCCCTCGATCATCCCAACGACAAGCTGATCGAGGTGGTGCTGGCGGCCTCGGCGCTCCGCGACAACGGTGCGGAGCACTTGGTGCTGGTCGCGCCCTACCTGCCCTATATGCGCCAGGACGTGGCATTCCGGCCCGGCGAGGCGGTCAGCCAGCGGGTGATCGGCGCCTGGCTGGCCGGGCATTTCGACGCCATCGTCGCGGTCGAGCCGCATCTGCACCGAACCGACGATCTGGCCAAGGTCTTTCCCGGCTGCGCCAGCGTCGCCGTCGGCGCCGGACCGGCGCTGGCCGACGTTCTGCGGACCGACGGAGCGGGGGCGAGGACTGTCGTCCTGGGCCCCGACGAGGAGTCGGCCCCGCTGGCCGCGGCGACCGCAGAACCGCTCGGTCTTGACTGGGGAGTCGGCGAGAAGATCCGCAGCGGCGACCGCGACGTGGCGGTCACCCTGCCCGAGTCGCTGGATCTGAACGGCCGGCCGGTGGTCATCGTCGACGATGTGGTGAGTTCGGGCATGACGTTGATCGATTGCGCCAGTGCAGCGCTCGCCCGGGGGGCCGGGTCGGTGGAGGCGCTGGCGGTCCATGCCCTCTATCCGGACGATGTTTCGCCCCTCCTGGACGCCGCCGGCATCGCCCGAATCCGATCCGGCGATGGAGTACCGCATCGATCCAATGCCGTTTCGCTGCACGGTGTTCTGGCGGCGGCCCTTGACGATTTCATGCAATGACGCCGGTCACGGTAAGCATCATCGTGTAGAATCAGCATGCTGGCGCGCAGAGCTGAGGTTTAGACGAAAGCAAGCCCGCATGCGCCGCCGAAAATTGTCACAAAAATTGCCCAACCAAGATAATTGCCTTTCCGCGACTGTCTATTTAGTTTGTGCGCCGCTCGCATGGGCGGCTGAACTCGCTTTGTGGGCGCTTATCGTGTATAGTAACAGTACTAGTGACGACAACAGCCGGCGCCATTCGAGGTAAGCCAAGGAAACGGTTTATTAACTAGCCGGGCAAAGAATGGCGTCCAGAAATCTTAATGGCGGGGGCCATGGCGGCGCTTAGGACCACCATCGGAAGCACTTTCTCGCGGGTATTCAAGGATCGACAGATCCTTATCAGGTCGGAGCAGGGGGTTGAGCATATCAACCTGCGCCGCCGTACCCAGCTTCTTCTCGCCGGTATTGCGTCCGGCGTCTTCATGTGGGCTGTGGCCAGCACCACGGTGCTGACGCTTGCCGAGATCAAGATCATCCGGCAGGCGAACCATATCGTCGACATGGAAGTCGGCTATGCCGAGTTGATCACCGATCTGGCGAATCGCCCCGGTGCCTTCGAGACCGTCTCGGACCAGGTCGGCGACAATGATTCCGTCTATCGCCACATCGTGGCGCGCAACGGTGAACTGCAGGCGCAGATCCATGATCTGCAGCAGGCGATTTCGACCCGCGAGCAGAGCCTCGCGGCATTGGAGTCGCGGCGGCAGGAGTTGCTGGCCCGCATCGACCGGGTCAGCGCCGGTTTGATGGCCAACCCGCAAAGCGGCGCCGAGCGTTCCCTCGGCGGCCCGGTTCCGAATGGCGACATCGCCGATTTCGCCCAGCCGGCGAGCGCCGTCGACGAATGGAACCAGTGGATGGTGACGCAGGTCGACGCGCTGTCCCGCGCCAACCAGGGTGCCTATGCCACGATCGAGCATCTCTACGAGGTCAGCGAAGCGCAGCGGACGGAGATCGCCTCGCTGACGACCCAGACCATCGAGGCGAACGACCGCATCGCTTGGCAGGATTCGCTGATCCGCCAGGGCGCCAAGAACGCCGTGCAACTGGCCACCACCCGCGACGATCTGCGCAACGAGAATGGCGGCCTGTTGGGCCGACTCGGCCGCATGCAGGCGGAGATCACCGAACTGCGGGCCAGCCAGGAGCAACTCTTCGCGCAGCTTCGCGAGCAGGCCAACGAGCACATCAGCTTCGTGGAGGAGGGGTTGGCCTTCACCGGCCTCGACATCAACCAGCTGATCCGCAGCCTGGAGCCCGAATACACGCTCGGCGCCGGCGGTCCGATGATCCCGGATTTCCCGGAATCCATCCTTGAGGACCAGACCTGGTCGGACGCTATCGACCTGATCGACATGATCAATCGCGCCACGGTGTTGCGCGACGTGATCAATCGCTTGCCGCTGGCCACGCCGGTGAAGGGCCAGTTCTGGTTCTCCAGTGGCTTCGGCAGCCGCACCGACCCGATTACCGGCCGGCGCGCCCGGCACCAGGGGTTGGACTTCGCCTCGCGCCCCCGCGAGCCGATCTACGCACCGGGTCCCGGCACGGTGATCTTCGCCGGTCGCAATGGTGCCTACGGCAACATGGTCGAGATCGACCATGGGCTCGGCATTACGACCCGATACGCCCATATGCACACCATCAATGTGGAACGCGACCAGGAGGTTGCGATGGGCGATGAGATCGGGCTGATCGGCAATACCGGGCGCAGCACGGGACCGCATCTGCACTACGAGGTCCGCCTCAATGGCCGGCCGAAGAACCCCTGGAATTTCTTGCAAGCAGGTGAGCATGTTCTCCAAGCCACAGGACAGTGACGGGCGCAAGGGCGCCGACAAGGCCAAGCCGGCCGGCCAGCGCTCCGGCGCCTTCGCCGAGATCGTCGGCGCGCCGGCCCCGACCATCATCAGCGTCGACATGCGCATCTCGGGCGACATGCGCACCGACGGCGATGTGCAGATCGACGGCGTGGTCGACGGCGACGTGCAGAGTTCGACCGTGAGCATCGGCAAGACCGCCGAGGTGAATGGCGAGGTGGTCGCCGACAAGGTGCGTGTCTGGGGACGGGTGAACGGCCGGATCCGCGGCAAGGAAATCAGCCTGATGGAGACTGCCGAGGTCAACGGCGACATCGTCCATGAGAGCCTGGAGATCAATCGCGGCGCCTTCATCGACGGCATCGTCAAGCGGAGCGTCAAGGAAGAGACCAAACCGGTGAAGGTCGATCTCGTCGTCGGCGCCAAAGTGGGCGGAACGACCGAGGAAAAGACGGCGGAGGCAAAAGCCGAGGCCGAGACCGGCAAGGACGGTGCCGGCAAGGACGCAACCAGCAAGGACGGGGCGCCTAAGTCGAAGGACGCCGCCGCCGTCGACGCCAAGAAGGCCGGCGCCGGCTCCGGCGACTAGCCGGGCAAGACCGGCGGGAGCGTCCCGCCGCATCGGGTTTCTGAAGAAGCCGCGGCCGTTGTCGCGGCTTCGCTGCGTTCGGGGCCCAGCCGGACCCGCCAGCGCCCGCTTTCGATGTTCAGCCGGCCGGCCCGCCCAAGGCGCGGACGAACAAGCCGGCGTCGACATTGCCGCCGGAGCAGACGACGACGACGGTCTTGCCGCGCACATCGAAGGCGCCGGAGAGCGCGGCGGCGAGCGCCGCCGCGCCGCCGGGCTCGGCAACCAGTTTGAAGGCATCGAAGGCCGTCGCCATCGCCTGAAGCGCCGCCGCGTCGTCGATGGTCAGGCCGCCGGAGAGGGTGGCGCTGTTCATGGCGAAGGTGAGTGTGCCGGGCTTTGGGGCGAGCAGCGAATCGCAGATCGAGTCGCCGCCGGCCGGCACCGCGCGGATCTCTCCGGCTTTCAGCGAGCGGCCGGTGCTGTCGAACCCGACAGGCTCCACCGGATGGACCCGGACAGCGGGCATCAGCGCGGCAAGGGCGGTCGAAATGCCGGCGGCCAACCCGCCACCGCCGCACGGCACCAACACGTCATCGGGCTCCGCATCCAGCGCGGTCGCCTGGGCAGCCAGTTCCCAGCCCCACCGTGCCTTGCCCGGCGATAATTTCGGGGTCGTCATAGGGCGGAACTAGGGTCGCGCCGGTGTCGGCGACGATCGCCGCGGCGATCCGGTCGCGGTCGTCACGGGCGCGGTCGTAGTCGACCACCTGGGCACCCCAAGCCAACGTGTTGCGCCGCTTGATCGCCGGCGCGTCGGCCGGCATGACGATGGTCGCCGGCAAGCCGAGGACGTGCGCCGCCGCGGCGACGCCCTGGGCATGATTTCCGCTGGAATAGGCAACGACACCGGCGGCGAGCTCCGCGGGCGGAATGCGGCTGATCCTGTTGTAGGCGCCGCGGAACTTGAACGACCCGGTCCGCTGCAGCATTTCCGCCTTGACCAGCAGCCGGCCGCCCAGGCGTTCGTTCAGCAGCGGCGATTCCAGCAACGGCGTCAACACCGCCTTGCCGGCCAACCGTTCGGCGGCGGCGGCGATGTCGTCGAGGCCGGGCCGGCGGTCTCCCTCGGTGGTCACCCGGCAAGCCCGAGCAGCGGCGGCAGGGCGTCGAGACCGTCGATCGTCGACTGCGGTCCGGCCGGCAGACGCTCGGGCGTGCGCCCGAAGCGGTTCAGCCAGGCGACGCGCATGCCGAAGCTGGCGGCTCCGGCCGCATCCCAGGCATTGGTCGAGACGAAGCAGATGTCGCCGGCCGGCACGCTCAGCCGGTCGACGGCGATCTGGTAGGTGGCCGGGTCCGGCTTGTAGATCCCCGCGTCCTCCACCGACAACACCGCGTCTAGCCGGCTGTCGAGACCGGCGCTGCCGACGGCGGCGGCCAGCATCTCCGGCGCGCCGTTCGACAGGATGGCCGTTGACAGCCCGCCGGCGCGCAGCCGGTCAAGGGCCGGACCGGCGTCCGGATAGGCATCGAGGGTGAGGTATTGCTGCATCAGGGAGTCGCGGTCGACTCGGTCGGCGAGGCCGGTGTCGGCGAGGGCGAAGTCCAATGCCTCGCCGGTCACCTGCCAGAAATCGGCATGCCGTCGCATCAGGCTGCGCAGCCAGGTGTATTCCAGCTGTTTGGTCCGCCACACCGCCGACAGCGCGCCGGCCTTCTCGCCCAGCCTGTCGCGCAGCCGGGCCGCCGGGGAATGCACGTCGAACAGCGTGCCGTAGGCGTCGAAGACGCAGGCGCGGATGCCCGTCCAATCGCCGCTCACCGGGCGATATCCCGTTCCAGCGTGCCGATCGATGGCGCCTCGCCGCGGCGGAGGCGATAGACCTGTGTGTTCTCCAGCACGCGCTGCACATAGTTCCGTGTTTCGTGGAAAGGCATGCTCTCGATCCAGTCGATGGCGCCGACACCCGGCCGCCGAGGGTCGCCGAACTGTTCCAGCCATTTGTCGACATTCGTCGGGCCGGCATTATAGGCGGCGACGGCGAGAATATAGGAACCGTCGAAGCGATCCAGCATGCGCGCGAGATAGGCCGAGCCGAGCCGAATGTTGTGGTCGGGATCGGCGGTCAGCCTTCGGATGCTGTGCGGCACGCCCAACTGCCTGGACATCCGCCGCGCGGTTGCCGGCATGAGTTGCATCAGACCGCGGGCGCCGCTGCGGCTGATCGCGTCGACGCGGA
>JABDIP010000480.1 GCA_013003675.1 Inquilinus sp. | reverse complement strand
CAGTATGACGATGACGATCATCAGAACCGTCGGGACCTCGTTCATCCAGCGGTAAAACTTGGCCTCGTGGCGGTTCTGGTCGGCGGCGAAGTGGCGCCGCCAACGGGCATAGTAGCCGTGGATCGTGCTCAAGAGGAGCAGCATTGCCAGCTTGCCGTGGAACCAGCCTTCGCCCCAGACATCCAGGTGCGCGGCCAGCATCAGGCCCAGGACCCAGGCGGCGACCATCGCCGGGTTGATGATCGCGCGCAGCAGGCGGCGCTCCATCACCTTGAAGGTCTCGGACTGGGCCGATCCCGGCTCGGTGGCACAGTGGTAGACGTAGAGCCGCGGCAGGTAGAGCATGCCGGCCATCCAGGCGATCACCGAGATGATGTGCAGGGCCCTGACCCAGAGATAGGCATCGCCCAGAAAACCGACCATCGTCCTTACCTCGCTTGCTGCGGACAGCGGCCCCATTCGGCCGGGCAGATCCGCCCGCCGCCGTAGGCGCAGAGCGGCCGCTCGCCGGCCAGGCTTTCACGCACCAGACCGGCCAAACCCTCGATGAAGGCCGCGCCGGTGCCAACAGTCGCCACCCGCAGGTACAGCGGCACGCCGGCCTGTTCGGCCAGGTGCCGGTATTCGATGTCCAGCTCGACCAGGGTCTCGGAATGCTCGGACACGAAGGCGATCGGCAACAGCACCAGCGGCACGCCGTCGCGCCCGGCGCGCAGGATCTCCTCGTCGGTCGAGGGCCCGATCCATTCCAGCGGTCCGACCCGGCTCTGATAGCAGACCGACCAGTCGAGATCCGCCTGACCCAAGGTCTCGACCACCGCCGCCGCGCTCTGCTCGACCTGCCACTGGTAGGGATCGCCCCGCGCGACGATCTTTTTCGGCAAACCGTGAGCGGAAAACAACAGGCGCGGCCGACCACTGGCCGAAGCCTCGGCCAGGGCCGGGCGCAAAAGTTCTGCCGCCGCCGCGACGAAGCCCGGCTCCGTCGGATAGCAGCAGACCGTGGTGGCCGGCGCCGCCAGTCCCGCCTTGGCCGCGGTGCGTTGCCAGAGATCGATCGAGGAGCCGCTGGTGGTGGTCGAATACTGCGGATAGAGCGGCAGCAGGACCACCCGGCCGGGCCCATAGGCCGCGACCGCCGCCAGGGTTTCCTCGGTCAAGGGATGCCAGTAACGCATGGCGATGAAAACCCGGACCTCGCCCAAGTCACTCAGTGCCCCCTCCAACGCCCGGGCCTGGGCCTCGGTGTTCGGCAGAAGCGGCGAGCCTCCGCCCAGGTTGGCATAGATCTCCCGCGCGACCGGCGCGCGCCGGGCTGATATCAACCGGGCCAGCGCCCAGCGCAGCGGCTGCGGCGCGCCGATGATCGCCGGATCGTTGAACAGGTTGAACAGGAACGGCCGCACCGCTTCCGGCCGGTCCGGCCCCCCCAGATTGAACAGCACCACCGCGGTCTTGGCCATTGCCTGCCCGTTCGCCCTTGCGCCGCCGCTCGCCGTCACGCCCGCCAGGCGCGTACCAGCTCGACCAGATCGGCAACGTGTTGCGGGTCGGCCTCGGGAATGATGCCGGCACCCAGGTTGAATACGAAGCGGCCCCGGCCCAGTGTCTCGAGAATATCTCCAGCGCCCCGCCGCAAGGCTTCGCCGCCGGTCACCAAGAGGATCGGGTCGAGATTGCCCTGCACGGCCACCTTGCTCTGCACTTCGTCCCGCGCCCAGGCCAACGGCACCGTGGTGTCGAGCGACAGGGCGTCAGCGCCCGACTCCCGCGCGAAGTCCCGGTACAGCAAGCCGGCGCCCCGCGGAAAGAGGATGATCGGCACGCCGGGATGCTGCTGCTTGACCCGCCGCACGATCTCCGCCGCCGGCGCCAGGCACCAGCGGCGCAGGGCCTGTTCCGGTAGCGCACCGGCCCAGGAATCGAACAGCTGCAGCGCCTCGGCCCCGGCCTCGACCTGGGCCGAGAGATAACCCGCCGTCGCCTCGACCAGCAGATCGATCAGGCGCTGAAATCCCTCCGGATCGCCATAGGCCCAGGCCTTCGCCTTGGCGAAATCGCGCGAGCCGCCGCCCTCGACCATGTAGCTGGCGACGGTCCAGGGCGCGCCGGCAAAGCCGATCAGGGCCGTCGTCTCGTCCAGCTCCCGGGCGATCCCCGCGACCGTCTGGTAGACCGGCCCAAGCACCCGCTCGAAACCGTCGAATGACAGGCGGTCCAGCTGGTCCGCCGCCGTCACCGGCTCCAGCCGCGGACCGACGCCCTCCTCGAACCAGACCTTCTGACCCAGCGCGTGGGGCACCACCATGATGTCTGAGAAGAGAATGGCCGCGTCGAACCCATAGCGCCGGATCGGCTGCAAGGTGGCCTCGATCGCCAGTTCCGGCCGAAAGCAGAAATTGAGAAAATTCTTGGCCTTGGCCCGAATCTCCCGATACTCCGGCAGATAGCGCCCGGCTTGCCGCATGAGCCAGATCGGCGGCGGGTGGAGAACTTCCCCCGCCAGCACCGCTA
>JABDIP010000461.1 GCA_013003675.1 Inquilinus sp. | reverse complement strand
AACCGGCCGTCGCCGTCGGCCATCGCCTTCAGCGCCGCCCGCGCCTCGCCGGTGACCGGCAGCGCCCGCCCTTCCGCCGCCTCGGCCCGCGCCAGCAACGCCTCCAGCGCCTCGTCGTCGAGCCGGCGCAGCACGAACACCTGGCAGCGCGACAGGACCGGCGGGTTGAGCTCGAAGGACGGGTTCTCGGTCGTGGCGCCGACCAGGGTGATGGTGCCGTCCTCGACGACCGGCAGGAAGGCGTCCTGCTGCGAGCGGTTGAAACGGTGGATCTCGTCGACGAAGAGCAGCGTGCCGCCGCCGGCCGACCGTCTGGCGCGCGCCGCCTCGAACATCTTTCGCAGATCGGCGACGCCGGAGAAGATCGCCGACAGCGGCTCGAAATGCAGGTCGGTCTGGTCGGCCAGCAGCCGCGCCAGGGTGGTCTTGCCGCAGCCGGGCGGCCCCCAGAGGATCATCGAGGCGAGCCGACGCGCCGCCACCATGCGGGCGATCGGCCCCGCGCCGCGGACCAGATGATCCTGGCCGACCAGTTCGTCGAAGCTGGCCGGGCGCAACCGGTCGGCCAGTGGGCGCGGGGCCAGCGGATCGAACAGCCCTGCCTCGCCGCCGGCCCCGCCCCTGCCGGCCCGGCCCTTAGCCACGGATGGTCGTCTCGAGGGTGCGGTCGCCGCGCCGGATGGCAATCGACCACTGCTCCGCCCCGCGGTTCAACAGCCGGCGCAGCGCGGCGACATCGGCGATCGCCGTGCCATTGATGCGGACGACCACATCGCCCGGCTGTAGCCGCAGCCGCGCGGCGGCGCTGTTCCGCGCCACGCCCAGCACGATGACGCCGCGCCGCAGGCTCCCGTCATAGCCGATCTCCTCGATCAACGCCGGCGACAGGTTGGCGACCGTCGCGCCGGTGAGCGGATGGCGGCCGCCAAGCCGCGTCACGTCGCGCGGCGGCATCTCCGGCGGCGGTTCGACGTCGAAGGCGAGCTCCATCGACCGGCCGGCGCGGTTGATGCCCAGGGTCGCGCGCTCGCCGATCGGCCGGGTCGCGACCCGGAAGCGCAGCGCGTCTGTGGTGTCCACCGGCCGGCCGTTCACCGACAGGATGACGTCGCCGACGCGCAGCCCGGCGCGCGCCGCGGGGCCGTCGTCGTCGACGCGGCTGACGACGACGCCGCCCGGCACCTCAAGGCCCAAGGACTGCGCGATATCCTGGGTGACAAGCTGGCCCTCCGCCCCGAGCCAAGGGCGCGTCACCCGGCCGCCGGCATCGACGCTGGCGATCACCGCCCGGACCATATTGGCCGGGATGGCGAAGCCGATCCCGAGCGAGCCGCCCGACCGGCTGTAGATGGCGCTGTTGATACCGACCAGCCGGCCGTCCATGGCGACCAGGGCGCCGCCGGAATTGCCGGGGTTGATGGCGGCGTCGGTCTGGATGAAGAAATTGTAGTCGGTGATCCCGGAAGTGGTGCGGGCCAATGCCGAAACGATACCGCTGGTCACCGTCTGGCCGACCCCGAAGGGGTTGCCGATCGCCAGCACAAGGTCGCCGACCTCCAGCTCGTCGCTGTCGGCGAGGGTCAGATGGGGCAGTGCGGTGCCGTTGGCGTCGATCCGCAGCAGGGCAAGGTCGGTGCCTTCGTCCGACTGCACGACCGTCGCATCGAATTCGCGGCGGTCGGACAGCACGACGGTGATCTGGTCGGCTTCGGCGATGACGTGGTGGTTGGTGACGATCAGCCCGCCCGGGTCGACGATGACGCCAGAGCCGAGCGCGTTCTGGGTGCGCTCCTGCGATCGGCCGAACGGCAGGTCGTCGCCGAAAAACCGCCGGAAGAAGGGGTCGTCGAAGAGCGGCGACACGGTGCGCTGCCGCACCACCCGGCTGGTGTAGATGTTGACTACGGCCGGCGCCGTCTGCCGCACCAGCGGCGCGAAGCTGAGGGTGATCTGCTCCCGGCTGTCGGGCACCGCCGGCTGCTGCGCCGTGGCGACGGGCGCCGGAAGAGCGATCAGAAGGGCCAGAGCGAGAAGGAGAAATTTCCGCATGGCCGGCATTCTAGCAATGCCGCCGGGATTTCGCAGGAACAACCGCGGGCCGCCGTCGACCGAAGAAGGGCGGCCCTGCACGGCCGCCCTCGGATCCCGGTCGTTGACCGACGGGACGCCTATTCCTCGTCGCCCTCGGGCACCGTCTCGGCCACCGGGCCGCTATCCTGCCCCTTGGCCTCGGGGTCGCGGTCGACGAATTCGATGACCGCCATCGGCGCGGAGTCGCCATACCGGAATCCCGCCCGCAGCACCCGGGTGTAGCCGCCGGCGCGATCCTTGTAGCGCTCGGCCAGGGTGTCGAACAGCTTGGCGACCATGGCGTCGTCGCGCAGCATGGCGTGGGCGTTACGGCGATTGTGCAAGCTGCCCTTCTTGCCCAAGGTGATCAACTTTTCGACGACGGGGCGCAGTTCCTTCGCCTTCGGCAGGGTGGTCTTGATCTGCTCGTGCTTGATCAGGGCCGCCGCCATGTTCGAGAACATCGCCTTGCGATGACTGCTGGTCCGATTAAGCTTCCGTCCGCTCATGCCATGACGCATGACAGTGTCCTCCTCATTGCCTGGACTCGCGCACGAGCCCGCCGCCAACTGCCGGCGCCCCGGCCGCCGGTCGCAGGACCGGACGGCAACGGGTTCGACGACATCGGGTCACCGCGACCCTGGTACCAGTCCTCGCGCTCAGTAAGGCTCGTCGAGCTTCTTGGCCAGCTCTTCGATATTCTCCGGCGGCCAGTTCGGGATCTCCATACCGAGATGCAGCCCCATCTGCGCCAGCACTTCCTTGATCTCGTTCAGCGATTTGCGGCCGAAATTCGGAGTGCGCAGCATCTCCGCCTCCGACTTCTGCACCAGATCGCCGATATAGACGATGTTGTCGTTCTTCAGGCAGTTCGCCGACCGCACCGACAGCTCCAGCTCGTCGACCTTGCGCAGCAGGTTGCGGTTGAACGGCATCTCCTCGCTGGACTCTTCCGCCCGGTGCGCCTTCGGCTCCTCGAAATTGACGAACAGGCGAAGCTGGTCCTGCAGGATCCGGGCGGCCAGTGCCACCGAGTCCTCCGGCGTCACCGAGCCGTCGGTCTCCACCGTCAGCGACAGCTTGTCATAGTCGGTGACCTGGCCGACGCGGGTGTTCTCCACCTTGTAGGAAACGCGCCGCACCGGGCTGTACAGGGAGTCGACCGGGATCAGGCCGATCGGCGCGTCCTCGGGCCGGTTCAGCGCCGCCGGAACGTAGCCTTTACCGAGATTGACGGTCATCTCCATGTTGAGACGGGCGTCGTTGTCGAGGGTGCAGATCACCAGATCGGGATCCATGATCTCGATATCAGGCCCGGTGATGATCTGGCCGGCGGTCACCGGCCCCGGACCCTCGGCATGCAGGCGCATGCGCTTCGGCCCCTCGACGTGCATCCGCAGGGCCAGACCCTTGATGTTCAGCACGATGTCGGTGACGTCCTCGCGGACGCCTGGGATCGACGAGAACTCGTGCAACACGCCATCGATCTGCAGCGACGTCACCGCCGCGCCCTGCAGCGACGACAGCAGCACGCGGCGCAGCGCGTTGCCCAACGTGAGGCCGAAGCCCCGCTCCAACGGTTCGGCGACGATAACGGCCTTGCGCTGCGGATCGTCGGTGGCGACGATTTCCAGCGCGTTCGGCTTGATCAATTCCTGCCAGTTTCTCTGAAGCAACGGGTGTTTTCCTTCGCCAACGAAACGGCCCTGCGGCGCCGGGCCCAGTGACAGCCTGGTGCCAGTCTCGGACCGGCACGACGGTCCCCACGCCCATCCCTGGCGGCCGCGTGGCTGACGGCCGCTGTCCCGGGGCGGGGACCAAGCTGTGTCTAAATTAGACGCGCCGCTTCTTGCGGGGGCGCACGCCGTTATGCGGAATCGGCGTCACGTCACGGATCGAAGTGATCTGGAAACCGACGGCCGACAGCGCGCGCAGCGCCGACTCGCGACCGGAGCCCGGCCCCTTGACGGTGACCTCCAATACCTTGACGCCGTGGTCCTGCGCCTTCTTGCCGGCATCCTCGGCGGCCATCTGCGCCGCGTAGGGCGTCGATTTGCGGCTGCCCTTGAAGCCCATAGAGCCGGCGGACGACCACGAGATCGCGTTGCCCTGGGCATCGCTGATCGTGATCATCGTGTTGTTGAACGAGGCGTTCACATGGGCGACGCCCGATGTGATGTTCTTGCGCTCGCGGCGGCGGACGCGCCCAGCGGTCGGCTGTTTTGCCATTGTCGGATCTTCCCTCGAGAGCTCGGCCGGTTACTTCTTCTTGCCGGCGATCGGCTTGGCGGGGCCCTTGCGAGTCCGCGCGTTGGTGTGGGTACGCTGGCCGCGCACCGGCAGCCCCTTGCGATGCCGCAAGCCGCGATAGCAGGCCATGTCCATCAGCCGCTTGATGTTCATCGCAACCTCGCGACGCAGATCGCCTTCGACCTGGAAGTCGTTGTCGATCGACTCGCGGATGCGCAGGACCTCGTCCTCGGTCAACTCGTTCACCCGGCGCTCCCGCGGGATGCCGAGCGACGAGCAGATCTTCGATGCCGAGGTCCGGCCGATGCCGTGGATATAGGTCAGGGCGATCTCGACCCGCTTCTGGGTCGGTATGTTGACGCCGGCGATACGCGCCATGTCGTCACTCCTATGTGTTCCGCTCCCTTCGGCAACGCCGCTGGGCCGTCCATCGGGTCGACGGTCGGCCCCTGCATCGCCGGGTGGCGTGGTTGTTCAAGTCTTGCGCTTGCCCGGGACGGATCGACATGGTCGTGCCGCCCCCGTGGAAAGCGCGCGGATTATAGGGCCGGGCCCCGCCAAGTCAACTCCCGGCACCCTCCAGAATCCCGGCGGTCTGCCGGGCCACGGAGTCGATGTCGGCCATGCCGTCGACCGCCTTCAACACGCCATGCTCACGGTAATACGGCAGAATCGGCGCGGTCTGCTCATGATAGGCCGCCAGGCGCTTCGAGACGGTCTCGATGGTGTCGTCGGAGCGGCGGACGAACTCAGTCCCGCTGCACACGTCGCAGACGCCCTCGACCTTCGGCCGCTGGAACTTTTCATGGTAGCCGGCGCCGCAATTGGCGCAGGTGAAGCGGCCGGCGACGCGCTCGGCGAGGGCGCCGTCGTCGACCTGCATCTCGATCACCGCGTCGAGCTTCAGCCCCTTCTCTTCCAGCATGTGGTCCAGCGCCTCGGCCTGCGGCACGGTGCGCGGGAAACCGTCGAGGATGAAACCGCTGGCGCAATCTGGCTGATCGATGCGCTCGGAGATCATGCGGATCATGATGTCGTCGGAGACGAGTTGGCCGGCATCCATCACCGCCTTCGCCTCCCGGCCAAGCGCACTGCCACCGGCCACCAGCGCCCGCAGCATGTCGCCGGTCGACAATTGGCGGAGCCCGAATCTCTGCTCAAGCCGCTTGGCTTGGGTTCCCTTCCCCGCGCCGGGCGGTCCCAGCAGAATCAGGTTCATCCCCGCCTCCCCCTCAACTTGGACTTCTTGATCAGCCCTTCATACTGGTGCGCCAGCAGATGCGAATGGATCTGCGCGACCGTGTCCATCGTCACCGTCACCACGATCAGCAGGCTGGTGCCGCCCAGGGCGAAAGGCAACGCATATTGCGAGATGAGGATTTCCGGCAGGATGCAGACGAGGGTCAGATAGCCGGCGCCGATCACCGTCAACCGGGTCAGCACGTGGTCGAGATGGTCGGCGGTGTTGTTGCCCGGCCGGATGCCGGGAATGAAGCCGCCATGCTTCTTCAGATTGTCGGCGGTGTCCTGCGGGTTGAAGACGATCGCCGTATAGAAGAAACAGAAGAAGATGATCAACGCCGCGAACAGGGCGATGTAGAGCGGCTGGCCGCGCGACAGCAGGGTGATCACCGGCGTCAGCCATTCCGGTCCGCCGCCTTGGGAGAACCCGGTCAGGGTGACCGGCATCAGCAGCAGCGACGAGGCGAAGATCGGCGGGATCACGCCGGCGGTGTTGAGCTTCAGCGGCAGATGCGAGGACTCGCCGCCGAACATCCGGTTTCCCGCCTGCCGTTTCGGGTACTGCACGATCAGACGACGCTGCGACCGCTCCATGAAGACGATGAAGGTGATGATCGCCACCGCCCCGACCAGCAGGACGATGATCAGCAGGATCGGCAGTGCCGACGTCCGGCCCAGTTCCAACGTGCTGACCAGGGCCGGCGGCAGGTTGGCGACGATGCCGGCAAAGATGATCAGCGAGATTCCGTTGCCGACGCCGCGGGCTGTGATCTGCTCGCCCAGCCACATCAGGAACATTGTGCCGCCGACCACGGTGATCACCGTGCTGACGCGGAAGAACATGCCGGGATCGATGACCGCCGACCCGCTGGGTCCACTCAGGCCTTCCAGTCCGACCGACAGGCCATAGGCCTGCACCGCCGCCAGCGCGACGGTACCGTAGCGGGTGTACTGGTTGATCTTCTTGCGCCCGCTCTCGCCTTCCTTCTTGAGCTGATCGAGGGTGGGCGACACCGCGGTCATCAACTGCATGATGATCGAGGCGGAGATGTAGGGCATGACGTTGAGCGCGAAGATCGTCATGCGCTCCAGCGCACCGCCGGAGAACATGTTGAAGACATCGAGCAGTCCGCCCTGCTGCTGGCTGAAGAACTCGCGCAGCACGACCGGGTCGATGCCGGGGATCGGAATGTAGGTGCCGAGCCGATAGATGATCAGCGCGCCGAGCGTGAACCAGATCCGGTTCTTCAGCTCGGTGGCCTTGGCGAACGCGCCGAAGTTGAGGTTGGCGGCTAGCTGTTCTGCGGCGGATGCCATGGCGCCCTCGACGATTCGGCGGTGAATGCGGTAGGTACTACCGCCCCAATGTAGGAGGAGGCGGCCGTGCCGTTAACTCTCGGCGGCGGCCTCGGACCCTTTCTTGGCCTTGGCGGCGCGACGGGCGGCGACGACGACCTTGCCTCCGGCCTTCTCCACCGCCTCGACCGCGGCCTTCGACGCACCGGCGACCTGGATCTCGATCTTCGCCTTCAACTCGCCCTTGGCGAGCAGGCGCACGCCGTCGCCCAGCTTGCCGACGAGACCGGCGGCCTGGAGGCCGGCGGCGTCGATCATGCCCTTGGCATCGAGCTTCTTGGCGTCGATCGCCTTCTGCAGGCGGCCGAGATTGACTACCGCATAGCTGAGCCGCATCGGATTGTTAAACCCGCGCTTCGGCAGCCTGCGATAGAGCGGCATCTGGCCACCCTCGAAGCCGTTCAGCGACACGCCGGACCGGCTCTTCTGGCCCTTCTGGCCCCGTCCGCCCGTCTTGCCCTTGCCGGAGCCGACGCCCCGTCCAACCCGCGTGCGAGGCTTGCGGGCGCCGGGATTGTCGCGCAGTTCGTTGAGCTTCATCTTGTCGATCCTCGGAATCCGGTGGCGGTCAGGAGGCCTGCTCGACGCGCACCAGGTGCTTTACCTTGTCGATCATGCCGCGCACCGAGGGGGTGTCCTCCAGTACGCGCACGCGGTTCATCTTGTTCAGGCCGAGGCCGATCAGCGTTGCCCGCTGATCGCCGGGGCGGCCGATCGGGCTGCCGGTCTGACGGACCGCGACGGTCGGGCCGCTCGGTGTCTTCTTTTGCGGCACCGGGCGCTTGGCTTTCGCCGGCTTCGCCTTAACGGCCGGCTTCTTGGCCGGAGCCGCCTTGGCCGCCGCCGGCTTGGGCTTGGGCTTGGCGGGAACCTTGGCCTCGGGCGCCTCCGAGACTTCCTCCACAACCAGTTCGTCGGCGGCCGGCGCGGCCTCCGGCTTCTTCGCCGCGGCCTTCGGTTCCGCGGCCGCCTTCGGCTTAGCGGCCACCTTAGGCTTGGCTGCCGCTTTCGGCTTGGCTGCCGCCTTCGGTTTGGCGTCGGCCTTCGCCTTCGGCGCAGCCTTGGCCGCCGGCTTCTTGGCCGGCGCCTTCTTTTCGGGCTCGTCAGACATTGACGGCCTCCTTCTC
>JABDIP010000446.1 GCA_013003675.1 Inquilinus sp. | reverse complement strand
GTTGACGACGACCTGGTACCGGCCCTCGGGATCATAGGCCTCGACCGCCTCGTGGATGCGGTCGGAGCCGGAGGGGTGGCCGGGATCGGTCAGCACCGCGGTGCCGCCGGCCGCCTCCACCGCCTCGACGATGGCCCGGTCGGCGGCGGCCACCAGCACCGGGCCGACCGCCGCCTCGACCGCCCGCCGCCAGACATGGACGATCATCGGCGTGCCGTGGATCGGCGCCAGCGGCTTGTTCGGCAGGCGGGTCGCCGCCAGCCGCGCCGGGATGACGACGAGCGTGGTGTCGGGGGTGATCGCGATCGGGGCCATGCCCGGTCTGGTGCGCCAAACCGCCCCGCCGCGTCAAGCGGCAATCGCCAATTCGGGCCGGGCGCAGAAACCGGCCCGCGCGGCATCGACAAGCGGCGAAACCGCCGTTATCTTGCCGCCGCCTTATTCGGTCTCGGGGGACGGCATGTCCGGCAAGGAATTCAACTACGCGTTCATGGCCCTGTTGCTGGCCGGTATCGTCGCGGTCGCCGCCGGTCTGGTCGCCGGCTTCGCGGTCAGCCCGCGGCAATTGGCCGAGAACGCCTATCCGATCGACACCGGCGCCGAGGAGGAGGCCGAAATGGCCGCCGTCGAAACGGCGCCGGAGGAAGATATCGCCGCCCTGCTGGCGAGCGCCGACCCCGACGCCGGCGCGCGCCTGTCGCGCGCCTGCGCCGCCTGCCACAGCTTCGACGAGGGCGGCGCCAACCGGGTCGGGCCGACCCTGTGGGGCGTGGTCGACCGCGACATCGCCGGCGTCGAGGGCTTCAAATATTCCGGCACGCTGGCCGGGCTCGACGGCGGCTGGACCGTCGACGCCCTGAACGGATTCCTGGCCGCGCCGCGCGACTGGGCGCCGGGCACGATCATGAGCTATGCCGGCATGCGCTCGGCCGAGGATCGCGCCGACCTGATCGCCTGGCTGAACGGCCTGGGCGGCACCCCGGCGCCCGCGCCGGCCGCGACACCGTCCCCGGCGGCAGCCCCGGCTCCGGCCGCCGCGACGCCGCCTGCGGCCGAGGCCACGGCACCGGCGGCCGCCGCGGCATCGGATGTCGCCACCCTGCTGGCGAGCGCCGATCCGACCGCCGGCCAACGTGTTTCGCGGGCCTGCGGCGCCTGCCACACCTTCGACCAGGGCGGCGCCAACCGCATCGGGCCCAATCTGTGGAACGTGGTCAACCGCGACATCGCCGGTATCGAGGGCTTCCGGTATTCCGGCACCCTGGCCGGGCTGGACGGGGCCTGGACCTATGACAGCCTGGACAGCTTCCTGGCCGCGCCGAAGCAGTGGGCGCCGGGCACCAGCATGAGCTTCGCCGGCATCCGCAAGGCGGAAGACCGCGCCAGCCTGATCGCCTGGCTGCGGTCGCTGAGCGACGATCCGGCACCGCTGCCGTAGGGGCCGGCGCCGGCAATAAAGGGGACGCAACCCATTTTCCGGGCATCCGTTCGCCCTTCGTCATCTGCCGGGAACGGAAAAAGGGTTGCGTCCCCTTTATTGCTTCCTCTCCCGCGAGGGGAGAGGGATCTTCCCGCGCGGCGGGAGGGTGAGGGGGCTTCCGCCGGATTGCCGATTGCCTTGCCATGAGAGTTGGCCCTGAAGTCTACCGGACGGGCCCGCGACGCCGCATTGCGGCGCGGTTTCGCCATGCTGCCGCCATCTTCGCTGCCCTTGATACGGTGGGCATGTCGCCCTTTCCTGATCGCGGCGACTGCCCGTCGCCGCCCGCGGAGCATCCCGATGCGCCCGACCGCCGCCGTTCTGGCTGTCCTTCCGGCCTTCTTCCTGGCCGCCATCCTGCCGGCCGCCGCCGAGACGGTCACGGTCGCCCACGCCCTGGCCGAATTCGGCACGCCCCGGCACGGGGCCGATTTCGCCCATTTCGACTATGCCGAACCGGCCGCGCGGAAGGGTGGCAGCGTCACCCTGATCGCCCCAGGCAGTTTCGACAGCCTGAACCGGTTGCCGTTGACCGGCGAGCACGCGCGCAGTGTCGACCGGCTGGTGTTCGACACGCTGATGGTGCAGCCGCAGGACGAGTTGTCGGTCTATTACGGGCTGATCGCAGAGAGCGTCGAATACCCCGAGGATCGCAGCTGGGTCGTCTTCACGCTGCGCCCGGAGGCACGGTTCCACGACGGCCGACCGATCGCCGCCGAGGATGTCGCCTGGACCTTCGAGCAGATCCGCGCCCATGGCGAGCCCTTCCTCAAGTCGCTCTACGAGGACGTCAGCGGCGTGACCGTGCTCGGTCCGCGCCGGGTACGCTTCGACGTCGCCACCCGCAATGTCATGAAACCGCTAGTGAGCTTGGCCGCCCTGACCGTGCGGCCGAAACATTGGTGGACCGCCGAGGGCCGCGACATCTCCGGCGGCAGCCTGGAGCCGCCGCTGGGCAGCGGCCCCTATCGCCTGGTCCGGGTCGAGCCGGGGCGCGACCTGGTCTATGAGCGGGTCGCCGACTATTGGGCCGCCGAGTTGCCGGTGCGGCGCGGCCAGTTCAACTTCGACCGGATCACCTACAACTACTACCGCGATCGCGACGTGGCCTTCGAGGCGTTCAAGGGCGGCGACGCCGATTTCCGCCGCGAGTTCACCTCGCGCCAATGGGCCGCCGGCTACGAACTCGACGCGGTGGCCGACGGAACGCTGCGCAAGGCGGAGTTCCCGACGGTCAATTTCAGCGGCATGCAGGGCTTCTTCATGAACTCCAGGCGGCCGCCCTTCGACGACATCCGGGTGCGCGAGGCGATGCAGTACCTCTACCCGTTCGAATGGGTCAACCGGACCATCATGTACGGGCTGTACAAGCGCACCGAGAGCTGGTTCCCGAATTCCGACTATGCCGCCACCGGCCTGCCCGAGGGGCTGGAGCGCGACATCCTGGAGCGCTATCGCGGGCGGATCCCCGAGGCGGTATTCACGCAGGAACTCCGGCTGCCGGTCAACACCGAGCCGAACGTCGACCGGGCCAATCTGCGCGCCGCGCGGCGGCTGTTGGAAGAGGCCGGGTGGCAGGTGGTCCACCAGCGGCTGGTCGATGTGGAGACCGGCGAGCCGATGCGCTTCGAATTGCTGATGAGCAACAGCGGGCTGGAGCCGCACACCCAGCCGCTGATCCGCAATCTGGAGCGGGTCGGCGTCGAGGCGACCATCCGCATCGTCGACTCCGCGCAGTTCCAGAACCGCTATCTAGACCGCGACTTCGACATGATCTCCTTCGCCTTCACCTTCTATCCGCCGCCCGGCGGCGAGATGCGCTCGCGCTTCGGCTCGGCGGCGGCGGAATTGGACGGCTCGGCCAATGTGATCGGCATCCGCGATCCCGTCGCTGACGAGCTGATCGAGCTGGCGGTCACCGCCCGCGACCTGGAGACCAAGCAGGCGGCGACACGGGCGCTGGACCGGGTGCTGATGCGCGGCCACTACGCCATACCGCATTGGAACAACGACCGGGCCTGGATCGCCTGGTGGGACCGCTTCGGCTTCCCGGAGAACCACCCGACCTATGATTTCGGCAAGCCCAACACGATCGGCAGCCAGCCGACCTGGTGGATCGACCCGGAAAGAGACGCCCGGCTGGCGGAGGTACGCTA
>JABDIP010000435.1 GCA_013003675.1 Inquilinus sp. | reverse complement strand
CGACCGCGCGGCACGTCGCGACGAAGCTCGTGCGCCATTTCGTCGCCGACGATCCGCCGGCCGCGGCGGTCGACCATATCGCCAATGTCTTCCAGTCCTCTGGCGGCGATCTGCGCATCGTCGCCGGCGCATTGGTGGACCTGCCGGATGCCTGGAAGGCGCCGCTGTCCAAGCTGCGCACGCCCAACGACATGGTAATCGCGGCGCTGCGTGCGCTGGAGGTTCCGGTCGAGGACGACAAACTGGTCGGTTCGCTGCACCTGCTGGGCCAGGCCCCGTTTGGCGCCAACTCTCCGGCCGGCTGGCCGGACACGGCGACGGACTGGTTGAGCCCCGAGGCGCTGATGCGGCGGGCCGATTGGGCGGTGGCGGTCGGCGACCGGGTCGGCCGCCTGGTCGACCCGCGCCTGCTCGCCAAGCACAGCATCGGCCCGGTCGCAACGGACACGACCCTGTTCCTGATCAACGGGGCGCCGAGCGCCGCCGAGGGCGTGGCGATGACGCTGCTCAGCCCGGAATTCCAAAGGAGGTGACCATGGCTGTCTCTCGTCGAATGGTCCTGGGCGGCACTGCCTGTGCAACGGCGCTGTCGGTCCTCGACAGCCGGCTCGCCTTGGCCGACGCCGTGACCGACCGGCGCTTCGTGCTGGTTATCCTGCGCGGCGGGTTGGACGGGCTGGCGGCGGTGCCGCCCTATGGCGACCGTTTCTATCGGCAAATTCGCGGCGGGCTGGCGCTGGACGATCCTATGCGCGGCACCGGCTTGGCCGATCTGGACGGCTTCTTCGGGCTGCACCCGGCCCTGGAGCCGCTGGTGCCCTGGTATCGGTCGGGCCAGCTTCTGCCCGTTCATGCGGTGGCCACGCCGTATCGCGAGCGCTCCCATTTCGACGGCCAGGACCTGCTGGAAACCGGAGCCGATCGTCCGGGCGGCGCTCGCGACGGCTGGCTGAACCGGGCGATTGGGCTGCTGGACGGCGGCGGCCGGCGCCTTGGCCTCGCCGTCGGACAGACGGTACCCTTGGTGCTGCGCGGCGATACGCCGGTGGCGTCTTGGTCGCCGGCGATCCTGCCGGAGGCGGACGATGCCTTCCTGGACCGGCTGGCCATGCTGTATCGCGACGACGCCGTCTTCGGCCCCATGCTGGCCGAGGCGGTGTCGGTCGATGCGATGGCGGAAAGCGCGCTGGCGGGCGCGGACCGGCGCTCGTCGGGCCGCCGCGCCGCCGAGGCGGCGGACCTGGCGCGGGTCGCAGGCGGCATGCTGGCCGCTCCGGACGGTCCGCGCATCGCCGTCCTTGAGGTGTCGGGCTGGGACACCCATGCCAGGCAGGGGACGGAGACCGGCCAACTGGCACGATCGCTGACCGGTCTTGCCGGCGGCCTGACAGAATTGCGCGCGGCGTTGGGGCCGGCCTGGCGCGAGACGATCGTGGCGGTGGTCACCGAGTTCGGCCGTACCGTGGCGCCGAACGGCACCGGCGGCACCGATCACGGCACCGGGGCGGCGGCCCTACTGGCCGGCGGCCGCGTCGCCGGTGGCCAGGTCCTGGCCGACTGGCCCGGGCTGGCGCCGGGCCGGCTCTACGAGGGCCGCGATCTCGCGCCGACGCTGGATCTGCGTTCGGTGATGACGGCCCTGCTGCGGGAGCATCTGGAACTGCCCGCCGATGCAGTCTCCCGGGTCGTGTTCCCGGACGGCCCTGCCGCGTCGCTTACCGGCTTGGTCGCCGCATAACGGCACCCGCCACGGCCCCGCCGATGGTTGGCTGCCGCCGGTGGCGACGATACGCATGGCGCTTCTCCCGCTGCCGGCGGCGGTTTGCGCCGCCGCTCATTGCGCCTACCGTAGCCGGGTCGCGGCCGACTGGCCGACCGTCGCTGTCGTCCGACCCGGCCGAAGACCGCTCGCCAGGGAACCCGCTATGACCGCCATCGTCTTTCGCGACTACGACCAGGCCGCCCTCGACCGGCAGTACAACAACCGCGGCCGGGTGCCCGAGGCCCAGGCGTTTCTCGATCGTTACGTCGCCGATAGCGCCACCGCGCGGCGCGCGGCGAACGTCCGGCTCGATGTCGCCTACGGGCAGTCGCCGACCGAGCGCCTGGACCTCTTCCTGCCCGAGCGGCGGAGCGGGCCGGCGCCGGTCCAGATCTTCTTCCACGGCGGCTATTGGAAATCGCTCGGCAAGAGCGAGTTCAGCTTCGTGGCGCCGCCCTTCGCCGCCGCCGGGGCCATTGCCGCGGTCGTCGACTATGCGCTGATCCCCGCCGTGGACATGGACGCGTTGGTGCGCCAATGCCGCGCTGCGGTGGCCTGGCTGCACGACCATATCGGGGAATTCGGCGGCGATCCGGAGCGGATCTTCGTCTCCGGCCATTCCGCCGGTGGCCATCTCGTCGGCATGTTGGCGGCGACCGACTGGCGGGCCGGGTTCGGCGTGCCGGCCGACGTCGTGAAAGGGGGTGTGTCGCTATCCGGGCTGTTCGATCTGGAGCCGATCCGTCTCAGCTTCCTCAACGCCGATCTCGGCCTGACGCCCGATATGGCCCGGCGCAACAGTCCGGCCCTGCTGCCGCCATCGCCGGCGGTGCCGCTGACGCTCGCCTATGGCTCGCTGGAGAGCGCGGAGTACCATCGGCAGTCGGCCCTGCATGCCGAGCATCTTGAGCGGCACGGCGGCCATGGGGCGTTGGTGCCGATCGCCGACCGGCACCATTTCGATATCGTGCTCGATCTCGGCGACCCGCGCTCCGAGGTCTTCGGGCTGGCGGCCGCGCAGATGGGGCTGTAGCGCAGTGTCCATCCACCGCGAATCGGCTGGGGCGGCGCATGAGCGGAAACTCGGCCGGCCGGCCTTGGTCAGGCGGGGGTGCGGCGCTCTTCGGCATCGCCGGCGCGCACGCCGCGCGACTCGGCGATCGCCGCCAGCGCATCGCCCAGCAGGGCTTCCAGCGCCGTTTCGTCGTCGGCCTCGCCGAAACGCTGGACCAGACCGTGATAGTCGTCCTCGTTGCGCAGGGCCCAACTCCAGAACAGATCGGTCTCGTCCGGGGCGACGACGGTGCGTAGCCAGAAACTGAAGCGGTCGGCGACACGCCAGGCGCGCAGCATGCGGTTGATGCCTTTCGGGCGCCCGGCGCCGGCGGCGGCCGGCACCGGTTTGCGGGCCGCCCCATTGGCCCGCTCCGGCTCGGTGACCAGGCGATATCGCCAGGAGGTATCTTCCAGCTCGGCCGCCAGATAGCCGGCGGCGGCGAGTTGCCGGCTGAAATGCCCGATATCGTCGGGCGTCAGTCCGACCTCGGCGGCCAGGCGGGTGGTTTCCATGAGGCACTCGCCGTCGCTGTCCGCGCCGCAGGAAATCGCGATCAGCAACCGCAAGGCCCCCGCCGGTAGCGAGGTATCGCGCACCGCCCGGTAGGGGACTTTGCGGAAACGTGCCGGCATGCCGGCCAAAGGCTCGGAATCCATCCTCATCCTGTTCGATTGTCGCTCGGGTAGCGGCGCGGAAGCTTGTGTTTCACAAAGGACGGCGAGGCGCAAGCGGCCGGCCGTGCTGTTTTCGGGCTCAGGCTATCTGGCGGTCGGCGTCCTCCGCTGCTGCGGGTTCGGGAATACCGACGGTGCGAAGAAGGTCGTCGATCTCCCGCGCCGCCGCCCGATGTCGCGGCTTGCAGTCGAAACCGATCGCCGGATCGTCGATGTCGAGCACCGTCAACCCGCTGGTGAAGAGCTGCCGATAGATCACCCGCTCCGACAGCCCCGGTGCAAGGCGGAACCCAATACGCGGCGCCAGTGTTTCCAGCAGCGCCCGCATCTGTTGTTTGTTGCGGCTGTCGATTTGCGACAGTCGGTTGCGCATGACGATCCAGTCCGGCGTGCCGCCGCCGAACGCCGCGCGCCGGGCCGACCCGTCGGTGACCATCACGCTGTACGCGCTGGGGCCGATGATACGCTGGCCGTCGATGTCGATACGGACCAGCGCGTCGAGGTCGAGAAAGCTGTCGTTGAGCGGCGTGATCAACGTGTCGGCCAGGATATGTCCGCAGCGCGACAGGAAGGTGTTGTCGCCGGCGATGTCGATGACCACGAAACTCTTGTGGCGGAACCGTTCCAGAACCCTGGCCAGCCGAGCGATCTCGTCCTCGCCGGCCTTGCTGGTCGTGTCGTGAATCGAGCGGTAGAGGCCCTGGTTGTCGGGGATCGGCAGATCGACGCCGGAGGCGGTGGCGAAACGCTGCCGGTTGCGCATGAAGCGCGACAACGTGCCCTGGCGTTCGTCCAGATCGATGCTGCCGACGTCAAATCCCAGCCGGGTCAGCCCGATGACGAGGTGAATGGCGGTGGTCGACTTGCCGACCCCACCCTTCTGATTGCCGAGCGCGATCACATGCGGCCGGCTGCGGTCCGTAAACCAGGACCGGAGAACCTTGGTAGTCACCCTGCTTCCGCCCCTCCGGAATATCCGCCCGCAACAAACCGCCCCTGGGTCGGTGGGCGGCGAACCACGAGCATCGACCCCAATCTCGATTCTCGAAAATCGACCATACCACATGTTGTCGTTGGTTCCGAAGCAACTTACTAGAACTCGTGCTAAATTCATCAGTGCCGGCTAACGTGCTTCGCTGGCGACGGAGCCGGGATCGACCGCCCACGGCAGGCGCAGGCACCTGTCGTCACACCGCCCCGGTTG
>JABDIP010000432.1 GCA_013003675.1 Inquilinus sp. | reverse complement strand
CACCGGCGCCGGCGGCAATTTCTGCTCGGGCGGCGACGTGCACGAGATCATCGGACCTCTGACGCGGATGAGCCAGGCGGAATTGCTCGACTTCACCCGCATGACCGGCGACGTCGTCAAGGCGATGCGGGCCTGTCCGCAGCCGATCATCGCGGCGGTCGATGGAGTCTGCGCCGGCGCCGGGGCGATCCTCGCCATGGCGGCGGATCTGCGGTTCGGCACCGAGGCCGCCAGAATCGCCTTTCTGTTCGTCCGGGTCGGGCTGGCCGGCTGCGACATGGGCGCCTGCGCGATGCTGCCGCGGATCGTCGGCCAAGGTCGCGCGGCGGAGTTGTTGTACACCGGACGCTCGATGGGCGGCGCCGAGGCCGAGCGCTGGGGTTTCCTCAACCGGCTCTGCGCGCCGGACGGACTCCTGAGCGCGGCCCGGGACATGGCCGCCTCCCTTGCCGGCGGCCCGACGCTGGCGCATGCGATGACCAAGCGCATGCTGCATCAGGAATGGGCGATGGGGCTCGACGAGGCGATCGAGGCGGAGGCCCAGGCCCAGGCCCAGTGCATGGCCACGCGCGACTTCAAGCGCGCCTACGAGGCGTTCGCGGCAAAGAAGAAGCCGGTCTTCGAGGGCAATTGATGGCCGATCGCAGCTTCCTCGACTGGCCGTTTTTCGACGACGGGCACCGCGCCCTCGCCGCCGGCCTCGAGGAATGGGCGCGCGCCGTACTGCCGGCGGACCATGCCGACATCGACGCCGCGTGCCGGCGGTTGGTCGCCGCTCTGGCGGATGGCGGCTGGCTCGACTATGTCGTCCCCGCTGCCTATGGCGGCGCCCACCCTGCCCTCGACGTCCGCAGCCTCTGCCTGATCCGCGAGATCCTGGCGCGCCATGACGGCCTGGCCGACTTCGCCTTCGCCATGCAAGGGCTCGCCAGTGGGCCGATCAGCCTGTTCGGCACGCCGCAGCAGAAAGACGCTGTGCTGCCGGCGGTTCGCGGGGGAACCCGGATTGCCGCCTTCGCCCTGTCCGAGGCCGAGGCCGGGTCCGACGTGGCGGCCCTGGCGACGACGGCACGCCGAGACGGCGACAGCTTTGTCATCGACGGCGGCAAGACCTGGATCTCGAACGGCGGCATCGCCGACCACTACGTGGTTTTCGCGCGCACCGCCGAGGCACCCGGCGCCAAGGGGTTGAGTGCCTTCCTGGTCGACGCCGACACCGCCGGGCTGGATGTCGTCGAGCGGATCGCGGTGATCGCGCCGCACCCGCTGGCGACGCTGCGCTTCGAGGGCTGCCGGGTGCCGGCGGATCGTTTGATCGGCAAGCCCGGCGAAGGGTTCAAGATCGCCATGGCGACGCTGGACGTGTTCCGCTCGACGGTCGGCGCAGCGGCGCTCGGCTTCGCCCGCCGGGCATTGGACGAGGCGCTGGACCGCGCCGCGACGCGCCAATTGTTCGGCCGCCCGATGGCGGCGCTGCAGATGACCCAGGCGCGCCTCGCCGACATGGCGACGGCGGTCGACGCCAGCGCCTTGTTGGTCTATCGCGCCGCCTGGGCGCGCGACAACGGCGCCGAGCGGATCACCCGCGAGGCATCCATGGCCAAGATGTTCGCGACCGAGGCGGCCCAGCAGGTGATCGATTCCGCGGTCCAGATTTTCGGCGGGCTCGGCATCGTTTCCGGCGTCAAGGTCGAGGAGCTTTATCGCGAGATCCGTGCCCTGCGCATCTACGAGGGAGCAACAGAGGTGCAAAAGATCGTCATCGCCCGCCAGGCCCTCGATGCCGCCCGCGGCGGAACCTGAGGGGGGGCGGACAATGGTCGGTCCTGCCGCACCTCTCGACAGCTTTGCTGCCGACAACCTCCCGCCGCGGGAAGATTGGCCGGACTTCCTGTTCGACCTCCCGGCGCTGCGCTACCCGGACCGGCTGAACTGCGCCGCGGAGTTGCTCGACCGGGCGGTCGCGGAAGGCGGCGGCGACCGGGTCTGCCTGATCACGCCTGACATAAGCTGGAGCTATGCCGAACTGCAGCGGCAGGCAAACCGGATCGCCCGGGTGTTGACCGAGGAGTTGGGCCTGGTAACGGGCAACCGCGTGCTGCTGCGCGGCGCCAACAACCCGATGATGGTCGCCTGCTGGTTCGCGGTGGCAAAGGCCGGTGGCATCGCCGTGCCGACCATGCCGCTGCTCCGGGCCGGCGAGTTGGCCTACATCCTGAACAAGGCGCGGATCGGTCTCGCCCTGTGCGACGTCCGGTTGGCGGATGAGTTGGCGGCGGCTGCCAGACAGGCGCCCACCCTCTCGCGTACCGTGCTGTTCAGTACCGACGCGCGGGACGGGCTGGAAGCGCTCGCCGCCGGTAGGCCGGACGAGTTCACGACCGTCGATACCGCGGCCGAGGACATCTGCCTGATCGCCTTCACCTCCGGCACGACCGGCCAGGCGAAGGGCACGATGCACAACCACCGGGACATCGTGGCAATCTGCGACTGTTTTCCGCCCCATGTGCTGAAGCCGCGCGCCGACGACGTGTTCTGCGGCAGCCCGCCGATCGCCTTCACCTTCGGCCTGGGCGGCCTGGTCACCTTCCCGATGCGGGTCGGCGCCGCCGCGCTGCTGCTCGAGAAGGCGCCCCCGGAGGCATTGTTGGAGGCCATTCAGGCGCATCGGGCGACCATCTGCTTCACCGCGCCGACCGCCTTTCGCGCGATGCTCGACCACGTCGACCGGTACGACATCTCCAGTCTGCGCCGCTGTGTGTCGGCCGGAGAGACCCTGCCGAAGCCGACCTGGGAGGCATTCAAGGCCAGGACCGGCCTGTCGATCATCGACGGCATCGGCGCAACCGAATTGCTGCACATCTTCATCTCCGCCGCCGATGACGACATCCGACCCGGTGCCACCGGCAAGCCGGTTCCCGGGTATCAGGCGCGGATCGTCGACGAGGAAGACAATCCCCTGCCGCCCGGCAAGGTGGGGCGGCTGGCCGTGCGCGGGCCGACGGGCTGCCGCTATCTCGCCGACGATCGCCAGCGCGACTATGTGCACGACGGCTGGAACCTGACCGGCGATGCCTATCTCGTCGATGAGGACGGCTATTTCTGGTACCAGGCGCGCACCGACGACATGATCATCTCGTCCGGCTACAACATCGCCGGGCCGGAGGTCGAGGCGGCGTTGATGGCACACGAGGCGGTCAAGGAGTGCGCCGTGGTCGGATCGCCGGACCCTGAGCGCGGCATGATCGTGAAGGCGTTCGTGATACCGCGCGAGCCGACAACCGCCGACGACGCCCTGGCGAAGACCCTGCAGGATTTCGTCAAGCAGCGCATCGCACCGTACAAATATCCACGCGCGATCGCATTCGTGGAGTCACTGCCCCGTACCGAAACCGGCAAGGTGCAGCGGTTCAAGTTGCGCATGCAGGAACTCGAGCGCCGTGGCGGCTGACACAGGATCGCTGCGACGCCGTTGAGACAACGAAGTAAGCTGGGAGGCTAACAGGATGAAAACTAAGGTATTGGCGATGGCGTCGGCCATCGCGCTGATGGCTGGCGCGACGCAGGCCGCCGACAAGATCCGCATCGGCATGATCACCACCCTGTCCGGTCCCGGCTCGGGCCTCGGCATCGATATCCGTGATGGCTTCGCCCTCGGGCTGGAGCATGTCGGCGGCCGGCTGGGCGGGCTGGAGACCGTGGTCGTCGAGGGTGACGACCAGCGCAAGCCCGATGTCGCCAAGCAACTCGCCGACCGCATGGTCGAGCGGGACAAGGTCGATGTGGTGACCGGCATCGTCTGGTCGAACCTGGCACTGGCGCTGATGCCGGGGCTGTCCCGCAGCGAGGTGGTTTTCCTCAGCCCGAACGCCGGTCCCTCGGTGCTCGCCGGCCAGCAGTGCAACCCGTTCTTCTTCAACGTCGCCTGGCAGAACGACAACAACCACGAGGCGATGGGCAAGCACGTCAACGACGAGGGCTATCGCAACGTCTATATCCTGGCGCCGAACTACCCCGCCGGACGCGATGCACTGGCCGGATTCAAGCGCTACTTCAACGGGGCGATCGCCGGCGAGGTCTATACCGAGCTCGGCCAGCTCGACTATGCGGCGGAGCTGGCTCAACTCCGCGGCGCCAATCCCGACGCGGTCTTCTTCTTCCTGCCCGGCGGCATGGGCATCAACTTCGTCAAGCAATACGACCAGGCCGGCCTGCGGGGCCAGATACCGCTGTTCGGACCGGCCTTCTCGTTCAGCCAAGACATCCTGGGCGCGGTCGGCGATGCCGCGCTCGGCGTCATGAACACGGCGCAATGGAGCCCCGATCTGGACAACCCGGTCAACCAGCGCTTCACCGCCGAATTCGAGGCGAAGTACGGCCGCATACCGTCGCTTTACGCCTCGCAGGGCTATGACGCGGCCTTGCTGCTGGACGCGGCGGTCGGCGCGGTCGATGGCAGGATCGAGGATGGCGAGGCGTTCCGCGCCGCCCTGCTCACCGCCGATTTCGACTCGGTGCGCGGGCCGTTCCGCTTCAACCGCAACCACTTCCCGATCCAGAACTTCTATCTGCGGCAGGTGACCAAGGACGGCCAGGGCCGCCTGACCAACCGGCTGGTGGGCACCGTGTTCACCGACCACGGCGATGCGTATGCGGAGTCCTGCCGGATGTAGGGAAAAGGGCGATGGTCAACTTGCTCAGGGCGTTTGCAGCGACATTCGTCGCCGGCACGCTCGTGTTCGTCGGCTGGGCCCTTCCCTGGGGTCGATGGCTCGGGGGTGAGACGTTGGCCGTCCTGCCGGACCCTCAGTCATCGCTTGTCATCATGACGTCAGCCTGGGTCGGTGAGATCCTGCCGCTCCTTGTGCTGCTGTTCAAAGCGGTCGGGGTCGCTTTTTTCCTCGCGGCTTTGGCTCATATCATCGAACGACTCGACGCGGTCGGTCAACGGCCGGCCCGACAAGAAAGAAAAAGCGCTGACTCCGCGACCCCTCCGAAAGCCGGACCGACGTTGCTCCGGCACCGGTTGGTTACGGCAACCGCGTTGCGGATAGTGGCGGTGGTCGTCTTCATCGTCTGGGTCGGAGGCGCCGCATTTCCGTTCCTATGGTGGCTACAGGCGGTGGCCGGTGCTGGGACCCTCCACGATTTCTATTTCGTTGGTGGCACGATGTATCTCATCGCACCGGCTCTCGCCGGCGGGACGATCG
>JABDIP010000403.1 GCA_013003675.1 Inquilinus sp. | reverse complement strand
GATCACGACGGCGTCAGGATGGCGTGACGCGACGGCCGCCGCCTTGGCTACGGCAAGGCGATGCGCATGGGGCGCCGGCAATTCCGCCCTGCCGACCGATTCGTCGACATCGGCCGGTTCCACCAGGTCCGGTTCAAGACCGCCTTGACGCAGCAGATCGAGCCGGCGGGCCGACGCCGACGCGAGGCTCAGCACGACGCAGAATCCCGCGGGCACGCCAACCTTCCGATCGGCGCGCCGGCTGTCGGCGGCTTGACGCGGGGTGTCATCATCTCTCCGTGGCTGGCGACCGGCGAGGGATTGGTGATCGACCGACCACGGCCGGTCAAGCCTTTCGCGCGCGCCACCCGCTCAGACCTTCGGCCCCGATGGCGGCGGGAAACGTTGCTTGATCTGCTCGAACAGCCCGTCGCGGACCTGCCGGAAGGCCGCCATGCGGGTCTCCCGGTTGCCCTCGACGATGGTCGGGTCGAGGGTGTTCCAGAACTCGACGTCGCACGCCATGGTGCGGGTCATCTCGATGGCCCGGTGATGCGCCTCCGGCGACATCGTGATCACCAGGTCGAAGCTGTCGTCCTCCAGATCTTCGAAGGTCTTTGATCGGTGGCGCGACAGATCGATATCCAGCTCCGCCATGGCGGCGACAGCGAAGGGATCCAACTCGCCCTGCCGAACGCCAACGCTGTCGACGAAGATGCGGTGACCCTGAAGATGCTTCAGCATCGACTCCGCCATCGGCGAGCGGATGGCGTTCTGGGTACAGACGAAGAGAACGCTGGTGGGACCCTGCGCCATACGGCTCAGCTACGGATGTGCAGCACGCACAACAGGGTAAACAGGCGCCGTGCCGTGTTGTGATCGATTTCGATCCTGCCGGCCAGCCGCTCACGAAGCAACTCCGAGCCTTCGTTGTGCAGCCCGCGCCGCCCCATGTCGATCGCCTCGATGCGCGAGGGCGGTGCGTGCTTGATGGCGTCGTAATAGCTCTCGCAGATCAGGAAGTATTCCTTGACGGTCTTACGGAAGGGCAGCACCGGTAGGGGGACGCGGTCCAGACGCTGGCCATCCGGCGTGCCGATGTCGAAGATCAATCGATTGTCCTCGATCGACAGCACGACGCGGTAGGGGCCCGACCCGCACCCGGACGGTTTGAAGCGATTCTCCTCGAGCAGGTCATAGATCGCCACGGCGCGCTCATGCTCCACTTCGGCACTGCGTCGGCCGACCGTGAGTTCGTCAAGCACGATGTCGACGATCCGATGGTCGACCGCGGCGCCCTCGCGGTCGCTCATGTCACCGGTGACGCTGGGCTGGTCCTGCTCCATCGGACCGGCGTCATCGACCTTGTTCGGCATCGTAGGCGGCGAGCCTGATCGATACCGAGCGGGCATGGGCGTCGAGACCCTCCTGGCCCGCCAGCGTCACCGCCGCCGGGCCGATCGCGGCCAAACTGGCCGGATCGCATTTGACGAGGGTCGTGCGCTTGACGAAGTCGAGGACATTGAGCCCCGACGAGAAGCGGGCGCGCCTTGCCGTCGGCAGCACATGGTTGGGCCCGGCGACATAGTCGCCGATCGCCTCCGGCGTGAAACGGCCGAGGAAGATCGCGCCGGCATGCCGGACCTGCCGCGAAAGCGCCTCCGGATCGGCGACCGCCAATTCCAGATGTTCCGGGGCAATCCTGTCGACCAGGGCGGGCGCCGCGGCCAGCGTGTCGACAACGACAATGGCGCCGTAGTCGCGCCAGCTTGCCCTGGCGATCGCCGCGCGGGGCAACGTTTCGAGTTGCTCCTCGACCGCGGCGGCAACCGCATGGGCGAAGTCGCCATCGTCGGTGATCAGGATCGACTGCGCGCTCTCGTCGTGCTCCGCCTGCGACAACAGGTCGATGGCCACCCAATCCGGCCGGTTGTCGCGGTCGGCGACGACGACGATTTCCGACGGGCCGGCGATCATGTCGATGCCGACAGTGCCGAACACCTGCCGTTTCGCCTCGGCCACGTAGGCATTGCCGGGGCCGACGATCTTGTCGACCGGTCGGATGCTCTCGGTTCCGAACGCCAGCGCGCCGATCGCCTGGGCACCGCCGATCCGATAGATTTCGTCGATTCCCAGCAGATGCGCCGCCGCCAGCACCAGCGGGTTGATCTTGCCGTCCGGCGTCGGCACCGTCATCGCGATCCGCCCGACACCGGCCGACTTCGCTGGAACGGCGTTCATCAGCAACGAACTCGGATAGGCGGCCAGGCCGCCCGGCACATAAAGTCCGACCGCGTCGATCGGAGTCCAACGCGCGCCCAATTCGACGCCGGCCGGATCGGTGTAGCGCAACTCCGACAGATCCTGCCTGGCATGGAACTGCTCGATGCGTTCCGTGGCCAGTTCCAGGGCCTGCATGACGTCGGGCGCAACCGCCGCGACGGCGGCGGCGATCCGCTCCGGCTCGATCCGCAATTCCGATCCGCTCAATTGAAGCCGGTCGAAGCGTTCGGTATAGCGGATGAGGGCTGCATCGCCGTCGCTGCGTACGTCCTTCAGGACCGCCGAAACGGTCGCCGCGACATCGGCCGACGTCTCGCGCTTGGATGACAGGAAGACCGCGAACGCCTGCTCGAAACCGGGATCGCCGGTGTCCAGCCTAAGCGGCATCGACCGCCTCCCGGAACCGATCGACCCAGCGGCCGACCTCCCGCGGTCGCGTCTTCAACGCCGCCCGATTGACAATCAGCCGCGACGTCACGTTCGCGATCCGCTCGACCTCGCGCAGCCCGTTCGCCCTGAGCGTGGAGCCGGTCGACACCAGGTCGACGATCCGCCGGCACAGCCCCAGCGACGGCGCCAGTTCGATGGCTCCGTTGAGCTTGATGCATTCGGCCTGCACGCCACGGGCGGCAAAATGGCGACGGGTAATCTCAGGATACTTCGTCGCCACGCGGATATGACTCCACCGCGAAGGTTCGTCTTCCTTCAGCAGTTCGGCAGGCTCGGCCACAACCAGACGGCAAGGGCCGATCCCAAGATCCACCGGCGCATATATCTCCGGCGAGTCGAATTCCATCAGCACATCGTTGCCGGCGACACCA
>JABDIP010000389.1 GCA_013003675.1 Inquilinus sp. | reverse complement strand
TGGATCACCGTCGCCTTCCTGTGGGGCCTGGTGATGTTCTCGGCCATGATCTACTGGCACATCGCAGGCAAGCAGAACCTCTCCAACGAGGCCTACCGCATCGACCCCTTCGTTTTCGCGGAGCGGGCCGAGGCGATGGCCGCCCAGTACACGGTGCGCGAGGAAGGCGACACGCAGATTCCGGTCGTGCACCCACCGCCGGGCAGCGACGTCTACCTGATCGCCCGCCTCTGGGAATGGTGGCCGATCCTCGAACTGGAGAAGGACCAGAACTATCGGCTGCATCTGTCGTCGATGGATTGGCAACACGGCTTTTCGCTACAGCCGACAAACATCAACATCCAGGTCCACCCCAACTACGACATGGTCTTGACGATCACACCGGACGAAGCGGGCGTCTACGGCATCGTCTGCAACGAATTCTGCGGGATCGGCCACCACACGATGCTGGGCCGCATCTACGTCGTCGAATAGGAGGACGTCATGCCTGCCGATATCGCCGCCCCGGGCGCCGCCGCTCTCGCTGACGAGGAAAAGTACCGGACCTGTCCGGAAACCGGTCTCAGGGTCTATGCCCATGCCGAGACCCTGATCAAGGCGAACGCCGTCGTCGCCGTCGTCTTCCTGGCGGTCGGCGGGCTGTTCGGCTTGCTTGTCGCCTTGACGCGCTGGCCAGCGGTGAAGCTGTTGCCCGCCGATCTGTTCTATCTCGTGCTGACGGCGCATGGCGCCGACGTGTTGCTGTTCTGGATCATCTTCTTCGAGGTGGCGATCCTGTATTTCGCCTCCGCTATCCTGCTCAACTGCCGTCTGGCGGCCCCGCGTATCGCATGGCTGGCCTTCGCTCTGATGCTGATCGGTGCGGTGGTGGCGAATGTCGCCGTGCTGCAAGGGCAGTCCAGCGTGATGTTCACCTCCTATGTGCCGATGCAGGCGGCGCCCCATTTCTACCTCGGCCTGATCCTGTTCGCCGTCGGCGCCTTGCTCGCCTGCATGGTGTTCTTCGGGACGCTGGTCATCGCCCGCGAGGAGGGGACCTATGAGGGGTCGGTACCGCTGGTCACGTTCGGCGCGATAACGGCGGCGATCATTGCCGTGTTCACACTCGCTTCCGGCGCGATCATCCTGATCCCGACCTTCCTGTGGTCGATTGGCCTGATCGCCGAGATTGATACCGTCGTCTACAAGCTGGTCTGGTGGGGCATGGGGCATTCCTCCCAGCAGATCAACGTGGCGGCCCATGTCGCCGTGTGGTACGCGATCGCCGCCATGGTGCTGGGCGCCAAGCCGCTGTCCGAGAAGGTCAGCCGGATGGCGTTCCTGATGTACATCCTGTTCCTGCAACTGGCCTCCGCCCACCATATGCTGGCCGAGCCGGGGTTGAGTTCCGAATGGAAGGTGTTCAACACCAGCTACGCCATCTATCTGGCTGTGCTGGGCAGCATGATCCACGGCATGAGCCTGCCGGGGGCGATCGAGGCGGCGCAGCGGCGCAACGGCTTCACCAAGGGCGTGTTCGGCTGGTTGCGCCGGGCGCCCTGGAAGAACCCGGCCTTCGCATCGCTGATGCTGTCGCTGGTGTTGTTCGGGTTCGTCGGCGGCATCTCCGGCGTCGTGCTCGGCACCGAGCAGATCAACCTGCTGATGCACAACACCCTCTATGTGCCGGGGCATTTCCATGCCACCGTCGTCGCCGGGACCACGCTGGCGTTCATGGGCATCACCTATCTGGTGATCCCGCTGATCTTCCGGCGCGAGGTGATCTGGCCGCGGCTGGCGACCTGGCAGCCCTATCTGTTCGGTATCGGCGTCGCCGGAATCTCGTTCTTCATGATGGGGGCGGGCACGCTTGGGATCTCCCGCCGGCACTGGGACATCGGCTTCAGCGACGCGGCGGTCACCTTCGACTATCCGGGCACGGCCTATCTGATGTTGGGTCTGAACGGCCTGTCCGCGATCCTGGCCAGCCTGGGCGGCATCGCCTATGTCGTCGTCGTGGTCGGGTCGATCCTGTTCGGCAAACGCCGGGACGCGGCGTCGATCAAGGCCAACCCCACCGTCTTCGATGGCGGCGCGGCAGTCGCCGAATACGGCAGCGAGGGCACGCTGAAGCTGCCGGGCACGATCGTCCTGGTGTCGGTCTTCTTCCTCTGCTTCGTCCTCTACTACTTCGTGAACTGGAAGTTCCTGTCCGAAGTCTGGCCGCTGAGCTGAGTCCGGCCGGCGGTTGCGGGGAAAGGCAAAGGGGGCAACCATGGGGGCGATCGCCGGACAGCTCTATTCGGTCTTCAAGCTTCGCATCGGCTTTGCCATCACGCTGACTGCCCTGGCGGGCATGGCGGCGGCCGGCAGCACCGATGTGCCGGGCTGGAAGGCTGTGGTGCTGGGCCTGGCGATCCTGCTGTCGTCGGCCAGCGCCGGGGCGTTCAACCAATATGCCGAGCGGGAATTGGACAGCCGTATGCGCCGGACCCGCAGCCGGCCCTTCGTGACCGGCGCGTTCCGCCCCGGCCCCTGGTGGCTGGCCGGCATCGCCGCGATCCTGGTATTGGCAGTCGGTCTCGCCGCGTTGACGCTCAATGCCATGGTCGCGATCCACGTCTTTCTCGGCGCCTTCGTCTACGGTGTCGTCTACACGGTCTGGCTGAAGCAGCGCACATGGCTCAACATCGTCGTCGGCGGGCTGGCCGGAAGCTTCGCCGTTCTCGCCGGAGCCTCGGTGGTCGACCCCAATCTCGGGCCGGTTCCGATCATCCTGGCGGTCGTGCTGTTCCTGTGGACCCCGCCGCATTTCTGGAGCCTGGCCACCACGCTGCATCGCGACTACGCGGACGCCGGCGTGCCGATGCTGCCGGTCGTGGTGGGGCCGGCCAAGGCAGCCTGGGCGACCCTCGCGCACACCGTCGCCCTGGTGTTGCTGTCGCTGACGCCGGTCGCCTTCGGGCTTGGCTGGATCTACTTGGTCGCGGCGGCATCCGGCGGCGCCTATTTCATCTACCGCAGCGTACTGCTAGTCCGGCACCCGACGGCGGCCATGGCGATGGCCAATTTCCGCGCGTCGCTGCTGCAGCTGACCGCGCTCCTGGTCGGCGTCATCGTCGACGCGGCGGTGCTATCATAGCACCGAGGAGCGGATCGAT
>JABDIP010000379.1 GCA_013003675.1 Inquilinus sp. | reverse complement strand
GAAGGAACGGGTCTGGAAACCCTTCTTGCGCATGTCCGGACACCTCTGTTGAACCCGGCGCATTCTCCGCGCGAGGTCTCGGCGCCGGCATTGACCTAGCGCAGGGCAGGAGCGCTCCTAGAGGCTGATTCACGCTTCGGATCGCTTCGGTCCGAAGCGATCTTGATCTAGTGTCATGGTTTCGAAGTTCGGCACATTTCATGTGCCGGATTTCGGAAGCTGAATGACACTAGAATCATAAAGTTTGTGTCCCTTTGATTCTGTAATTCGCTCATGCGAATTTCAGAATCGGGACACTAGGGAGAACTTGCTGTTGCCCCGCCTGCCCGGCTTCGCCATGGTCCGCCGGCCAGGTCATCATCCCGGAGACGTCATGACCATCGCCCACCGCGACACCGAGCCGAGACCGGCCGACCCCTTGGTCGCGGCCAGCGGCCTGGCGGTGCGGCTCGGCGGTCGGACCGTGCTGTCCGGAATCGACATCGCGGTTCAGGGCGGCGAGGTGGTGACGCTGATCGGCCCCAACGGTGCCGGCAAGAGCACGCTGGTCCGCGCCCTGCTCGGCCTGGTCAGGCCTTCGGCCGGCCGGGTGATCCGGCGGCCCGGTCTCAGCGTCGGCTATCTGCCGCAGGACCTGAACATCGATCCGACGTTACCGATGACGGTGCTGCGTTTCCTGCGCCTGTGGGGCCCGACCGACGATGAAAGGATCGCGGCCCTGCTGGAGGAAGTCGGTTTCGGGGCCGATCCGGCGCGACCGATCCAGGATCTCTCGGGCGGCGAAACCCAGCGCGTGCTGCTGGCCCGCGCCCTGCTGCGAGAGCCGGATTTGTTGGCGCTCGACGAACCGAATCAGGGGGTCGACCTGACTGGTCAGGCCGAGACGTTCCAGGTGATCGATCGGCTCCGCCGCCGCCGCGGCTGCGGCGTTCTGCTGGTCAGCCACGATCTCAGCCTGGTGATGGCGCGAACCGATCGGGTCGTCTGCCTGAACGGGCATGTCTGCTGCGAGGGCCATCCGGAGGCGGTGTCGCGGCATCCGGAATATCTGTCGCTGTTCGGGCCGGCGGCGAGCTCCATGGCGGTCTACCAGCACCACCACGACCACGCCCACGATCTGCACGGCGAAGTCGTCGAGCGCGACACGCCGGCCGGCTGACCGCCCGGCCCATCACCGGCGCCGGCTATTCCTTCAGGTTCTCGAAGAATTCCCTGGCCCGGGCGAAGAAACCATGGCTTTCCGGGTGGGTCTTCTCGCCTCCCTGCTCCTGGAACTCCTCCAACAGCTCGCGCTGCCGCCGGTTCAGGCTGACCGGTGTCTCGACCTGGACCTGGACGTACATGTCGCCGCGCGCCTTGGAATGCAGGATGCTCATCCCCTTGCCGCGCAGGCGAAACTGGTTGCCGCTTTGCGCGCCGCCGGGGATCGCGACTTCGGCCCGGCTGCCATCGACCACCGGCACCTCGACCGGCCCGCCGAGCGCCGCCCGTACCATCGGGATCGGCACCTTGCAGTAGACATCGGCACCGTCGCGCTGGAACAGCGGGTGGGCCCGCACGGCGAGGAAGATATAGAGATCGCCGGGCGGCGCGCCGTGCAGTCCGGCCTCGCCCTCGCCGGCGAGGCGGATCCGGGTGCCATCCTCGACCCCGGCCGGGATCGAGACCTGCAGCGAGCGGTCCTTGCGCACGCGGCCACTGCCGCTGCACTGGCGGCAGGGATCGGTGATCACCTGGCCGACGCCGCCACAGGACGGGCAGGTTCGCTCGATGGTGAAGAAACCCTGCTGGGTGCGGACCTTGCCGACTCCGCCGCAGGTGCGGCAGCCGACCGGCTGGGTCCCCCCGGCCGCGCCGCTCCCGCCGCACCCCTCGCAGCTCACCGAGCTGGGGACGCGGATGGTCGCCTGCTTGCCCTTGAACGCCTCTTCCAAGGTGATGTCGAGGTTGAAGCGCATGTCGCCGCCGCGGCCGGAAGCGCGCCGGCCGCGCCGGCCGCCCATGACGTCGCCGAACATCTCCTCGAAGATGTCGGCAAAGCCGCCGCCGGCCCCGAAGTCGAACCCTCCGGGGCGGCCGCCGCCGTTCTCGAACGCCGCGTGGCCATAGCGGTCATAGGCCGCCCGTTTCTGGGCGTCCTTCAACACGTCATAGGCTTCGTTGATGTTCTTGAACTTCTTTTCGGCTTCCGGATCGTCGGGGTTGCGGTCCGGATGGAACTTCATGGCCAGCGAGCGGTACGCCTTCTTCAGCTCCGACGCACTGGCGCTGCGCGACACGCTGAGGGTCTCGTAGTAGTCCTGCTTGCTCATGGTGCCGTGTGGAGACTGCAAGGTTTCTCGTCCAGCCCGGCCCGGCGATTGGCCGGGGCCCCCAGAAATTGGCCCCGGCCGCAGGATCGTGCGGCCGGGACGCAATCGTTCATTTCACCGCGATGCCGGATCAGGCGGAGCGCTTCTCGTCGTCGTCGTCGACTTCCTCGAAGTCGGCGTCGACAACCGTCTCGTCCGTAGCGTCGCCCTCGGTTCCGCCGGCCTCGGCCGTCTCGCCGCCCTCGCTCTCGGGCTGGGTCGACTGATAGATGGCCTGGCCGATCTTCATCGATGCCTGGCTGAGCGCGTCGAGCTTGGTGCGGATGTCGGCGGCATCGTCGTTCGTCGCCGCCTCGCGCAGGGCGCTGATCGCCTGCTCGATCTCCGCCTTGTCCTCGGCGGGGATCTTGTCGCCATGCTCGCTGAGCTGCTGCTCGGCGGCGTGGATCAGCCCGTCGGCGTGATTGCGCACCTCGACCAGCTCACGGCGCTTCTTGTCGTCGTCGGCATGCGCCTCGGCATCCTTGACCATCTTGTCGATGTCGCCGTCCGACAGGCCGCCGGAGGCCTGGATGCGGATCTGCTGCTCCTTGCCGGTGGCCTTGTCCTTGGCCGAGACGTTGACGATGCCGTTGGCGTCGATGTCGAAGGTGACCTCGATCTGCGGCACGCCACGCGGCGCCGCCGGCAGGCCGACCAGATCGAACTGGCCGAGCATCTTGTTGTCGGCCGCCATCTCGCGCTCGCCCTGGAACACGCGGATGGTCACCGCGGTCTGGTTGTCCTCGGCGGTCGAGAAGACCTGGCTCTTCTTGGTCGGGATCGTGGTGTTGCGGTCGATCAGCCGGGTGAAGACGCCGCCCAGGGTCTCGATGCCCAGCGACAGCGGCGTCACGTCGAGCAGCAGAACGTCCTTGACCTCGCCCTGCAGCACGCCGGCCTGGATGGCCGCGCCGAGCGCCACCACCTCGTCCGGGTTCACGCCGCGATGCGGCTCGCGACCGAAGAACTGTTTGACCGTCTCGATCACCTTCGGCATCCGGGTCATGCCGCCCACCAGGATGACCTCGTCGATCTCCGACGGCATCAGCCCGGCATCCTTCAGCGCCGCCTTGCACGGGCCGATCGTGCGCTGGATCAGATCGTCGACCAGCTGCTCCAGCTTGGAGCGGGTCAGCTTGATGTTGAGATGCTTCGGTCCCGCCTGGTCGGCGGTGATGAAGGGCAGGTTGACGTCGGTCTGCACCGCCGATGACAGCTCGACCTTGGCCTTCTCGGCGGCCTCCTTCAGCCGCTGCAGCGCCAGCCGGTCCTGCCGCAGGTCGATGCCCTGCTCCTTTTTGAACTCGTCGGCCAGATAATCGATGATCTTCTGGTCGAAATCCTCGCCGCCGAGGAAGGTATCGCCGTTCGTCGACTTCACCTCGAAGACGCCGTCGCCGATCTCCAGGATCGAGATGTCGAAGGTGCCGCCGCCCAAATCGTAGACGGCGATCGTGCCGCTGCCCTTCTTCTCGAGCCCGTAGGCGAGCGAGGCCGCGGTCGGCTCGTTGATGATGCGCAGCACTTCCAGACCGGCGATCTTGCCGGCATCCTTGGTGGCCTGGCGCTGGCTGTCGTTGAAATAGGCCGGCACGGTGATCACCGCCTGGGTAACCGGCTCGCCGAGATAGGCCTCGGCGGTTTCCTTCATCTTCTGCAGGATGAAGGCGCTGATCTGCGA
>JABDIP010000191.1 GCA_013003675.1 Inquilinus sp. | reverse complement strand
GGCTGACGGACCGCGCCGGCCTGCGGCCCGGCGAGTGGGTCGCGGTTTTCGGCTGCGGCGGCGTCGGCCTGTCGGCGATCGAGATCGCGCGCGCCCTTGGCGCCCGCCCGATCGGCGTCGATATCGGCGACGACAAGCTGGCCCTCGCCACCGAACTCGGCGCCGAGGCGGTAGTGAATTCAAGGCAGGTTGCCGACGCCGCGGCGGCCGTGCGGGACCTGACCGGCGGCGGCGCCCATGTCTCGGTCGACGCGCTCGGCATCGCCGCCACCTGCCGGCCGGCGGTCGAGAGCCTGCGCAAGCGCGGCCGGCATGTGCAGATCGGCATGACCAATGCGGAGGATGCCGGCCTGCTGGCGCTGCCGGTCGATCTGATCATCGACCGCGAGATCGCGCTGGCCGGCAGCAAGGGCATGCCGCCGGCCGACTATCCGGCGATGCTGGCGATGGTCGCCGACGGGCGGCTGAACCCGGCGCGGCTGGTCAGCCGGACGGTGCCGCTGGCGGAGGCGGGGCGGGTGCTGGCGTCGATGGATGCCTTCGACACCCTCGGGTTCACGGTCATCGACCGCTATTGACGCCGGGGCCGGCTCAAGCCTGCCGGTCGGACGTCAAACGCTGGCGCAGCGCGTCAGGCAGAAGCCTCGGTACCGCCACGCCGTCAATCGGGACCACGTGGACGCGTTTCTCGGTCACCAGCGCCCGCTCGACCCCGTCGCCGGAGAAGGTATGCCGCAGGGTGAGGCTGGTGGCGCCCAGATCGTCGACGGTCGTGACGACCTCCAGCCGGTCGCCGTGGCGGCTCGGCGCCAGGAACTGCATTTCTGCCGCCACCAGCGGCAGAAAGGCGCTTTCGCCGATCCCCATTGCCGCGGCGCCGTGGGCGGCGAGGAAGTGCCACGCCGCCGCGTCGGCCCATCGCGCATAGTTCGGATAGAACACCTGGCCCATCGGATCGCATTCGCCGAAGGCAACGTCGATGACTAAGGGGAGGCGGCTTGCCGGTACCTGACTTGGCTCGTCTGTGTCCATGGGTGACTCGCATGGGGCAGGACGGCAAGAATGAACTGAAAGTTTTCCGGAAGTACAGTAAATTATCAAACGAACAAATAATACTTAGATCTATTACTGATTTCAGATAACTCCAGATAAGGAATAATACATTTTCGGCATATTGACTACTCAATTAAGGTCCGGTTTATCAAAGACTGAGACTGTGTCCGGTAGATTTGACCAGGAGATTTGCCGTGGCCCATTTCAGCCGCTCGCTTCGTGTCGTCGAAGACAACACCCATAAATTCGCCGGCCGCAGCCTGTCGTCGCAACAACGGCGGGGCGTTCGGCCCAGCACCGGCCGGACCGAACCGAGAGTGCTGGTCGTCGACGACGATCCGTTGCTGCGCAAGCTCGTCGTGAGCCGGCTGACCGCCGATGGTTTCGAAGTGGTCCAGGCCCGCGGCGGGGTTGAAGCGCTGGAATACCTCGACGACGCGGCCGAACAGCCGGACCTGATCCTCCTGGACGCCGGCATGCCGGAGCTCGACGGCTTCGAGGTCCTGCGGCAGTTGTCGAGCGATCCGAAGAGATCCTCGATCCCCGTCATCATGCTCACCGCGCGCCGCGGACGGGCCGACGTCGTAGCCGGGCTCAGCAACGGCGCCCGGGACTACCTGACCAAGCCGATCATGGCCGACGATCTGATGGCGCGGGTCAACTGGCTGTTCGGCAATCTGGCATAGGGAGAGGCGGGGCCGGCGGGACCGGCACGACCCGTGGCTGCCGAGCGTTTCGGCCGACTACAGACCTGCGGTGATGCCGCCGTCGACATAAAGAATGTGTCCGTTGACGAAGTCGGATGCGGGCGAGACCAGGAACACGGCGGCGCCGATCAGTTCGTCGGTCTGGCCCCATCGGCCCGCCGGCGTCCGCTGCCGCAGCCATGCGTCGAAGGCCGGATCCTGGACCAGCGCCTTGTTCAATTCGGTCTCGAAATAGCCGGGCCCGAGCCCGTTCACCTGGATGTTGTGCCGGCCCCAGTCGAGGCACATGCCCTTTGTCAGCATCTTCAGCGCGCCCTTGGTGGCCGCATAGGGGGCGATGGACGGCCGGCCGAGCTCGCTCTGAACCGAACAGATATTGAGGATCTTGCCGCGCCGGCGGCCGATCATGTGCCGGGCGACGCATTGCGAGACGAAGAACACCCCATCGACATTGACCGCGAACAATCGCCGCCATTCCGCCTCAGGGAAGTTCTCGAGCGGGGCGCGATGTTGCACACCGGCGTTGTTGACCAGGACGTCGATCGGCCCGATGTCGCGCTCGATGCCGTCGATCGCCTCGGTTACCGCGTCCCGGTCGGTGACGTCGAAGCAGCGGGCCTGAACATCGAACCCGTCGACGGCCAGCACCTCGCGCGCCTCATCCAAGGGCCCGGGATGTCGCGCGTTCAGCAGCACCTTGGCGCCTGCGTCGGCGAGTCCCCGGGCAAGCGTCAGGCCGATGCCGCGGCTCGACCCGGTGATCAAGGCGCGTCTCCCGCTCAGGCTGAATTCTGCAATTCCCACCTTGTGGCTCCTCATTGCGCCCCTTTGCGATGGGTCCGGTATGGGCCGGGTTCCGGCCGCCGGTCAAGGCGACGGGCGGAAACGATCAGGCGGGGCAGGGTACCGCGTTGAAACCGATTAGTTCGCTGTCTATCAAGTCCTTGTGGCGCGGAAGAAAAACCCAAGAATTAGGGTGAGCAAGTACAGATTGGCTGTAGGTTTCTTATTCTTTTTCTCTTAATAGTTGCATAATTAATTCATGCTTCATTCCATCAACAAATACTCCGTCTACGAACGACACGGCAGCACCAAAAGCAGGCTGTCATCTTTTGAGAAACCCTTCTTCGGGTGTGGTGTCGCATTTGGCAACGCGTTCCAGCACCGGGCCGGCGATCGGAACGTCCAGATCAGCGCTGACCCTGATGGTCACGCGTGCTCGGGCCGAGACTGATATGAGCGCCTCGGCCGCTTAGCGAAGGTAGTGCGGATATGGGCAAGAGAATCCTGATCGTCGACGACGATCCGCTTCTGGTGAAGCTGTTGCAGCACAAGCTCTCCAGCAATGGCTATGACACCGTGATCGCGCATGATGGCGCTGACGCGTTGCGCTCGGTTTCCGCCAACAAGGGACGGTTCGATCTCATCGTGCTCGATGCGATGATGCCGGAAATCGATGGCTTCGAAGTCTTGCGGAAGCTGGGTCAGCACCAGTCGACCAAGAAGATTCCCGTCGTGATGCTGACGGCGCGGCGGAAGGAACAGGACGTGGTGGCGGGCCTGTCGCTCGGCGCCCGGGACTACCTCGTCAAACCTTTCATGCCCGATGAGCTGTTGACGCGCATCGGACGTATCCTGAACTAGGATCGCCACCTATGCCGGGCTGGACAACGGTGGTCGGCCTTTTCCGTCGCCGCCGGTCGGGCTTCGCGGCAGCCATGCTGGCGGCCCACCTCGCGTCGATCGCGGCGGCGTCCGCGACGGCGCAAGAAGATGCCTTTGCGGCCGATTTCCGACAGGGCATGGAAGCCCGGGCGGCTGGCACGCCGGCCGTCGCGATCGACCGATTCGAGGCGGCCCTGATGTCGCGTCCCGGCGATGCGGAAACACTTTTCTTTCTCGGTCTGTCCTACATCGAGGCCGACCGGCTGGCGGAGGCAGAGGTCGCCCTGTCCCAGGGCGTCCGCCAAGCCCCGGAATATGCCGATATCCACTTGGCGTTGGCGCGCGTGATCTCGTATCGGGGGGCATTCGACGAGGCGGAATCGATCGTCGACCAGGTGCTGGCCTCGGCACCGGGGAATGCCGAAGCGCTGGTCCTGAAGGGAAGGCTGGCCTTCTATGACGGCGATCTCGGCGGCGCGGCGCTGGCGTTCGACGAAGCCCTGGCGATCGCTCCGAACTCGTTCGACGGCTGGGTCGGCCGCGGCGACGTCGCCGAGGCGGCGGGCGATTTCGATCGGGCGGCGGAGGCCTGGCGTCGTGCCCTGATCATCGACCCGCGTGCCGACGGTCCGGGCGCCAGGCTGGACGCCCTGGCGGGCCGGCAAGCGGCCCCGCGCTGGCGGCTCGATACGACGCTGTCCTACAGCGACATCGGCCCGGGCGACCGGCAGCCATGGCGCGAGGCCTTCGCCCAACTCAACCGGTCACTGGACGACCGGACGAATGTTCGTGTCCGGGTCGAGTTGAGCGAGCGTTATGGGCTGACCGACACCTATATCGAGGCCGGCGTCGACCGTCGGTTCGACTGGGGCGGAGTCTATGCGGCGGTTGGCGGGACGCCCAATGCGGATTTCCGCGAACAGGCGGCGGTCCGGGCCGGCCTCGCGCTGCGCCTGGGCGACCCCGGCGCGGCGCTGGAGAACACGCTGGCGCTGGTCGACGGCAGCGTCGCGCGCTATTCGACCGGCACGGTCAATACGGTGAAGCCGGGCGTCCAGCACTATCTGCTCGACGGGCGTCTCTGGATCACCGGCCAGGCGATCAACACAATAAACGAGGTCGGCGACTATCAATCGGGCTGGGCGCTGCGGGCCGATGCCGCGATCACCGATGCGGCGACCCTCTACGCCGGCTATGCCGACAGTCCGGAGACCATCCTCAATCAGACGGTCCGCACCGGCTCGTATACCGCCGGCGCCGTCGTCTCGCTCGGCGAGCGGCTGGGCGTGCGGGTCGATCTGCTGGACGAGCGGCGGGAGGGCTATGAAAGGCGCTCCCTGAGCCTAAGCCTGTCCGTCGGGTTCTAGGCCGGTCGGCGATGGGCCTCCTTGAATCGCTCTGGTGGGGCAGTCTCCTGCTGAGTGGCCTGTCGATCCTGATCGCCGGTGGGCTGGTCGCCATGCGGGCGGTCAATGTGGTGATCGAGGGCAGGCGCGCGCGGCGGCGGGACGAATTGACGACATACATCGTTGTGGCTCTCGATGCGGATTCGCCGACACCGGATTTCGAATCCAGGCTTAACGGACGAGATCGGGACTTGTTGGCCGAAGTTGCAATGGAACTCTTCGAAATGGTCAAGGGTGGCCATTTGGAGCGCTTCACAGCGCTGCTCAAAAGAACCGGCGTCATCGACGCCGCAAGACGGCGCTTGCGACAGGGCAAATCGTTTCAGCGGGTGAGGGCGGCACGCCTTCTCGGCGCCTATGGCGATGAAGCAGCGGCGGACGATCTGTTTCTCCGGCTGCGCGACCGGGACGTCAACGTCCGACTGGCCGCGGCCACGGCGCTCGCGGACCGCGGCGAGGTGCGCTCGATGTGGGAACTCGTGCACAGCCTTTCCTACGCGGCGATCCGGTCGACGCCACGGCTTCGGCATGTGTTTCGCGGCTTCGCCGTCCAGCATGCCGACGAGATCATCGCGCTGGCGACGGATCCGATCGGGAGGCATCTGCGCCCCTTCCTGATCGATGCCATTGGTCATAGCGGCCGCTTCGATGCCCTGCCTTTCCTGATCGATACGGCGATGTCGGACCCGGACAAGCAGATGCGGGCCGAGGCCCTGGCCGCGCTCGGAAGGCTCGGCCATCCCGACGCTGTCGATGCGGTGATCGGCGGGTTGGTCGACAGCGAATGGCCGGTACGGGTCCAGGCCGCCAAATGCGCCGCGGCGGTGGGCATCGGCGAGGCCGTTCCGCTGGTGGAGAGGCTGGTGGAGGACCCGGTCTGGTGGGTCCGCCATCAAGCTGCCGAATCGCTGAGTTCGTTTGGCGAGGTCGGTCATGCCGCTCTCGAGCGGTTGGCCTTGCACAATACGCCCGGTGCCCTGGTGGCCCAGCGCACCCTGTTCGAGAAGCGCTGAGCGATGTCGGCCGACAGTCTTCTCGCAATCCTGGAACCGACGGCGCAGATCGTCGCGCTGGTCGTCATCGTGACCGGGCTCGCCAACAACGCCGTCTATACCGTCGAGATTCTGGTGGCGTGGCTGGAGCTTCGCGGTCGCCCGCCGGTCGAGCGCAGCGGCGCGCTCTGGAGCGAGTTTGGCGACATCGCCATGCCGATCACGCTGATCGTGCCGGCATATAACGAGGAGGCCACGATCGTCGAAAGCGTGCGTTCCTTCCTGTCGCTGAACTACCCGGTCTTCGACATCGTCGTCGTCAATGACGGCTCGAAGGACGGCACGCTGCAGGCCCTGATCGACGAGTTCCTGCTGACGCCGGTCGTTCGCGACTTCGAGCCGGAAGTGGTCCACCGGCCGATCCGTCAACTCCTCGGCACCGAAAACCATCCCAATCTGCTGGTCGTCGACAAGGCGAACGGCGGCAAGGCCGATGCCCTGAACGCCGGGATCAATCTGACGCGCCTGCCCCTGTTCTGCGCCGTTGACGCCGACTCGATCCTCGATCCCGACGCGCTGATCCGCGCGGTCGTTCCGTTCATCGAGGACCCGGAGCGCACGGTGGCGGTCGGCGGCACCATTCGCATCGCCAATGGCTGCACGGTGCGCGGCGGCCGGATCGTCGATGTCGGCCTTGCCCGACAGCCGCTCGCCCTGTTGCAGACGGTCGAATACCTCCGCGCCTTCCTGATGGCCCGCGTCGCCCAGAGCCGGATGCGTATCCTGACGCTGATTTCGGGCGCCTTCGGCATTTTTCAACGGGACGTGGCCGTGGCCGTCGGCGGCTTCAGCCAGAATACGGTCGGCGAGGATTTCGAGATCGTCGTCAAGATCCATCGGCACATGCTCGAACGGGGGCGACCCTACGTCATCGAATACGTGCCCGACCCGGTCTGCTGGACGGAGGCGCCGGAAAGCCTGATCGTCCTCGGCCGGCAGCGGATCCGTTGGCAACGCGGGGCATTGGAGACCTTCGCCAAGCACAAGGACATGCTGTTCAACCCGCGCTACGGCCGGGTCGGCATCCTCGGCTTCGGGCTGATCCTGCTGACCGACGTGCTGTCGCCGTTTTTCGAATGCCTTGGCCTGCTGCTCATTCCGGCCTTCTGGGCGATCGGCGCGCTGGATGCGTCCTATGCCCTGGCCTTCATGGCTGTCAGTTTCTCCTATGGCGTGTTCCTCAGCATCGGTGCCATCGTGCTCGAGGAACTGGAACTGAAACGTTTTCCGAAGGTCGTCGACCTGGTCGTGCTGACGGTCGCGGCGATCGTCGAGAATTTCGGCTATCGTCAGATCAACAATGTCTGGCGCCTGGTCGGCTGTTGGCGATATCTGCGCGGAGCGGAGGGGTGGGGGTCGATGCCCCGCCGAGGATTCCGACCCAGCGCCTCAGCAGTTCGCCGTGATCCGTAGCAGCGAGCCGATCGCCTCCCGCAGGCCGGCCAGCGCGGCATCGGACAGGGCGCTGCCCTTGTTGATCAGGTCGACGACATAGTCCTCCAGATCGGCGGCTGCGACGCTGATCTCGGGGTAGCCAAACGTGCCGCCCTGGCCAGCGAGGGAGTGCGCAGTGCATTGGAGGCGCTCAAGCGCCGTCGACACCTCCACCGGCTGGGCCGCCGGACGGCCGCAGAGTTCGAGCGCCGTGTTGAGCTCCCTCGCCATGTCCGGCAGGCGGTCCCGAAAGGTGTCCCTCAGCTCGGCGAAGACGGCTTCGTAGTCGCGGTCGGCGTCAGCCATGGTGCTCCCCCCAGGCGTCGCGGATGTGGTCGGGCAAGGTCATCGGATCGAAGGGTTTGCTGAGAACGCCGATCGCGCCGAGCGAGGTGTATTGGGACACCTCGGAGGGCTGCACCTTGGCGGTCAGGAACATGACCGGCGTTTGCCGCAGCGACGGCACCTTGCGCAGTTCGCCGAACGTCGTCGGGCCATCCATGCCGGGCATCATCACGTCGAGCAGGATCAGGTCGGGATCGAGTTCCGGCGCCCTGCGAAGCGCTTCCGGTCCGGACGAACAGACATCGACGGTGAAGCCGCCCACCGCCTCCAGGGACAGCCGGAGCACTTCACGGATGTCGTTCTCGTCCTCGCCGCAGAGGATGTGTTGCAGAGGCGTGGACATCGGCGGTTCCTCCCGGACCATCGCGATTCATCGCGATGCAATCCAAGTCTGGCGGA